>JBIKMV010000268.1:0-3457 GCA_044359055.1 Catalimonadaceae bacterium | reverse complement strand
TTCAATGGTTTGATGTAAAAATCAATGACTTCCCCCACGGTTCTGAAGCGGCCGTCGTGCATGTAGGGGGCGGTTTTGGCGACATTGCGTAGTCCGGGTGTCTTGAATTTCCCCAAATCCTGGCTGTCGCGGGTGATGGCAAAACGGCCCGGATCCCGGTTCGTTTTCCCATCGTAGAGGCCGATATTTTTGAATTCATCACCTGTAAAATCGGGCCCGAAATGGCAGTCAAAGCACTTCCCTTTTCCAATAAAAATCTTTTGTCCGGCTATTTCATCTTCCGTCATACTGCCCTTTCCGCTGTTGTACAGGTCAAAGCGGGAACGGGAGGTTTCCAGGGTGGCCTCAAAAGTAGCCACTGCCTCACCCAGCAATTTTTCATTCGGGGCTGATTTGAAAACCTGCCAGAACCACTTTCTGTATTTCCTGTTTCTCCTGAGCTTGCCGATGGCATCGTGGAGGGAGAGATTCATTTCATTGTGGTCACGGATGGGAAATAAAACCTGCTCCTCAAGGGAAGCCGCTCTGCCGTCCCAGAACATGAGGCTCCTGCCTGCCATATTCAAAACAGAAGGAGTATTGCGGGCTGTTTTTTTTCCTCCTATGCCGATACTGAAAGCTCCGGTATCTGCAAAATAGAATTCCGGCTTGTGGCAACTGCCGCAACTCACCGAGCTGTCTGCCGACAAAATGGGGTCGAAAAATAGTTTTTTTCCCAGTTCTGCTTTGGTCATGGGTTTGCCGCCGGGTTTGTCGAATGCCGAAAAGCCTGTAACCACTGCAACAAGTATGGCAATAAGACAGGCAGTGCTGAGAAAGTTATTTTTCATCGTTCATTCCGACCGGCAAAAATGGAATTTCCCGCCTAGTCCGGCAAACAGGTATAGCCAATATTCGAAAAAAATGGCTTCGGGTTGGCCTGCTCAGAATTTTTATCAAAGTTTGCACCAATGAATATAAATAAACCCCTGACCCGCTTCTTGCTGAAAGCAGTGGCCCTGTATCTGGGATGGCATGTGCTTTGGTACAACTGGATTGAGCCAGACGGCACAGTAAATCACTACCTTACCTATCACACGGCTTCTGTTGCCGCTTTATTTCTAAATCTATTTTCCGGTTCCAGTTTCAGTCTGTCACCCTTTGAAGAGCAGAATACCTATCTGTTCAAAGACAATGTGGCGGTGGTTCTGATCGAGCATGGCTGCAACGGACTCATTCTTATGGTTCTGTTTGCGGCATTTATAATCGCCTTTCCGGGACCATGGAAAAAGAAATTATGGTATATTCCTTTGGGAATTCTGGCTATTTACATCATCAATGCCATCCGCGTTATTGGTCTGGCTGTAAATCATATTTACGCCAAATCGTCTTTCGACTTTAACCACAAGTACACATTCACCATTCTGATTTATGGCGCCATCTTTTTATTCTGGATGGTATGGGTAAACCGATTTTCAGGAATCAATGCAAAAAAGGACACTGTCAAATAAGCTGGGCCTCGCCGTCAGCCTCCTGACCTGGATATTGCTTTACCAGTTTTCAAAGGAAATATTTGAGTGGGCCAGGCCGCTCGTATATCAGTTTTATTTCACCGGACCGGGCAGTTTTATGCTCACTGTTTTTAAGGAAAAGCTACATTTTTCCGCCGATAACCCCGATTTCTTTATTAAAATCATTTTCTCGGTTCTGTATATTCTGAGTTATCTCTGGTTTATGGGCCTTTATTTTGGATTCAGGAGCATCAGACCACTTCTGATCAGTGTATTTGCAGGATTTTTGGTAATATCCATCGGCCTGAATGTGCTGGGAAAGGTCATGAAAATTGAATCTGCCGTACTTTTGTCCCGGAATACCAATGATTTGATGGTCTCTCCGTTTATGCTGGTGTTTCTCTTTCCCGTTGTGAAGCTTTACTTTGCCGATCTTGGGAAAAATCCTGATGAACAAAAGTAAGCAGATACTTTTCCTGTTTTTCTTCTTCTGGAGCCTGAAAACGGCTGCGCAGGACTTTCAGTTTGGCCAGTTTTATGCTGTTCCCCTGTACTACAATCCAGCTTTTGCCGGCTCCAATCTGAACTCCAGGTTTACGGCAGGTTACCGAAGCCAATGGACCGGTTTGCAGGGCTGGCGTGGCTGGCTTGCCTCTTTCGACCTGTATCTAAAAAATGCCAGTTCGGGTGCCGGAATTTATTTCAGCAACAACCGGATCAACCGCCTCGGGTATTCCCACACTTCGGCCATGGTTCAGTATGCCTACAGGTCGAAGATTTCCAGGAAAGTAAGGCTCTCTACTGGAATCGGGCTGGGTTTCGGACAAGTCAGCTGGGATTTTTCAAATCTTACCTTTGGCGATCAGCTGGTTGGCGACCCGGTTGCGCCTTTCAGTGCAGATCAGGTGGCAAATCGCTCCCTTTCGGCTTTTTATCCTGATATTCAGATTGGATTTCTCATTTACACTCAAAAATGGTGGGTTTCGCTTTCCGGTCTTCACCCCCATAGCCCTACATTTGAGCTTTCTGGTGAAAACCAGATTGAAATGCGGACCAATCTTTCTTTCGGCTATCGGTTTGAAATGGAAAAACCCACTGATTACAAGGGCGAAATCTCACCCAATGCCATCACACCGGCCGTTCTTATCCGAAATCAGGGGACAGCCAGCCAGCTCGATCTCGGGGTTTACATCCACTATGTTCCTTTTGTTTTTGGAGTCTGGTACCGGGGTTTACCCACAACTTTTACATCAAAAAGTGGTGAAAGCAGACTGAACCGCGATGCCCTGACCGCTCTGATGGGTATCAAACAGAACAATCTTTCCATTGGCTATTCTTACGACATCAATCTTTCTGGCCTAGTGGGGGTTCTGGGCGGCAGCCATGAGATATCGCTTACCTATGAATTTAAAACCAAATATCTCAGCCTTAAAGGTTTAAAGCAAAGTAAAGCCTTGCCTTGTCCATCCTTTTAAAGCCATTTTTACTAGCATTTACAGGGTAACGCTCCGCAGGCCGGCTTTTTCGGAGAGCCATTCGGCTGATTCTCTTCCGCTTCTCAGGGCGCCGTTCAGGGAGGGGTAAAGGCAATGGTCGCCTATGGCTATTTTTCTGCCCTCCACCCGGAAAGACATGCTGTTGTTTTCCGGAAAAGCAGGCAGAGCGAAAGGAATATCGACAATAGCAAGCAGGGAGAAGGCCTTCCAGTTTACCTGGGGAAACAAAGTATAAAGTTGTGGCAGGAGGATGGCCATGGGGTTTTCTTCTGAAGGCAGATGTTTATGGAGAGTAAGCGAACAAAGGCTTCTTCCCTCAGGCGCATAGCCCGGCTGAATGGCCGATGGAAAACAAAAATGCAAAATCGGAGAATCGGGATTCTCGTTAAGAACCAGACTTTTGGGCAATACTGCCTGCGCCGGACCCTCAAGATACAGGGTAGTGGTGCTCCTGAAATTCCCGGCCTGACC
>JBIKMV010000267.1:0-3465 GCA_044359055.1 Catalimonadaceae bacterium | reverse complement strand
CCCTGTTGCACGAAACCGGGTGAGCGACAATCTTAGACTTATGGGGAAAGCTTTTTACTGCCCTCTTATTTTTCAGCGATCCTGAGCCGTAGAGGTTCGGGATTTTGTGTTTTCAGTATCTGGTGCTTGCCTGTTTTGGGGCTTTGGTATATGAAACTGTGTTGGCAAGAGGGTATTACAGGCATATCTTTTTTTCCATGCTTTGGTAACAATCCCGCATGGATGGTTGAGCTTTATTGCAGTGCTGTGTTCGAATCTTTGGGTTTGCTTTCGGAGGCAGACCTGCTCTCCAAATCCCAAAAGTCCGGTTCGAAGTCTATCCATTTCGTCAAAACTTCTTTTGAACCCGGCTTTCAAAAACGGAAGTCAAAATTAACAGAATTTGTAAAAGGAGCGGTTTTTTGTGCGGGTATTCTGAAAACAATTCCTATTCGTTTACACCTCGACAACCTCTTCCTCAGGCAATATTTTTTCGTCGGCCTGATCTTTTTCTACCCTGAGATTTTCGATAATAAACCGCTGACGCTCAGGGGTATTTTTTCCCATATAGTAGGTAAGTGTTTTGGAAATGGAATATTCGGCATCCAAAATGACCGGCTCCAGGCGCATATCGGCCCCGATAAAATTTCCGAATTCATCCGGCGAAATTTCTCCAAGACCTTTGAACCGGGTTATTTCAGGTTTCGGCCCCAGGGCCTGGATGGCATCGGTACGCTCTTTGTCGGTATAGCAATAACGGGTTTCTTTCTTATTCCGCACCCTGAAAAGCGGAGTTTCCAGAATGAACATATGCCCGTTTCGGACAAGGTCGGGGAAAAATTGAAGAAAAAAAGTGAGTAACAAAAGCCGTATATGCATGCCATCCACATCGGCATCAGTAGCGATCACGATTCGGTTGTATCTCAGGTTTTCAATCCCGTCTTCTATGTCGAGGGCATGCTGAAGAAGATTAAATTCCTCGTTTTCATAAACGATTTTCTTGGTGAGGCCAAAGCAGTTCAATGGTTTACCTCTGAGGCTGAAAACGGCCTGGGTCTGCACATCTCGGCTTTTGGTAATGGAGCCGGAAGCCGAATCTCCCTCGGTAATGAACAGGGTGGTATAAGGATGCAGCTCGTTTTTTTCATCCTGATAATGCACCCGGCAATCCCGGAGTTTTTTGTTGTGCAGGTTGGCTTTTTTGGCTCTTTCATTGGCCAGTTTCCGCACGCCGGCTATTTCTTTTCGCTCCCGCTCCGATTGCAGAATCCTTTTCTGAATCTGATTGGCCACTTCGGAGTTTTTGTGCAGAAAATCGTCGAGCTCTTTTTTGATAAAATCCCCCACAAAAGTCCGCATAGACAGCCCTTCCGAGACCTGAATGGAACCCAGTTTGGTTTTGGTCTGGCTTTCGAAGACAGGCTCCTGTACCCGTACTGCAACAGCAGCAATGATGCTTTGGCGGATATCTGAGGCTTCGTAATCTTTCTTAAAAAACTCCCGCACCGTTTTGACCACTGCTTCTCTGAAGGCTGCAAGGTGCGTACCTCCCTGGGTGGTATACTGCCCGTTTACAAAGGAATAGTACTCTTCTCCGTAGGCATTTCCGTGGGTAAGGGCCACTTCAATATCAGGACCTTTCAGATGGATGATGGGATACCTAAGCTCATCTTCATTGGTTTTCGACTTGAGCAGGTCGAGCAGCCCGTTTCGGGAATGATAGGCTTTTCGGTTGAAGTTGAGGGTAAGCCCCGCATTGAGATAGGCATAATTCCAGATGAGGTTGTCCAGAAATTCCGGTATAAAATGAAAATTGCGGAATACCGTAGGGTCCGGCTCAAAAACAATTTGGGTACCGTTCTTTTGGGTTGTTGCAGCCTCCGGATGGTCTGTTTCAAGCTTACCTTGCTGAAATTCAGCGATTTTTGTTTTCCCATCGCGTACCGATTGAACCTTGAAATACCGGGACAGGGCATTTACCGCTTTGGTTCCCACTCCGTTCAGCCCGACGGTCTTCTGGAATGCGGCCGAATCATATTTACCCCCTGTGTTGATTTTGGAAACGCAATCAATAACCTTTCCCAAGGGAATACCGCGGCCAAAATCCCGAACCTCTACCCTGTGCTCCTGCACAGTGATGTCGATTTGCCGGCCATAGCCCATCATGTGCTCGTCAATGGAATTGTCGATTACCTCCTTCACCAGGACATAAATTCCGTCGTCCATGGCGGAGCCATCGCCGAGTTTTCCAATATACATGCCCGGCCTGAGCCGGATATGCTCCCGCCAATCAAGCGATTTGATGTTGTCGTCTTCGTATCTGACCTCCTGTTTCTGATCCATAGTGCTTATGGATTTCCAAAACTATTTAATGCGACGATTATTAAGGCAACTGTAAGGGCAGTAGTGGTGGCTGCACCCAATCCAAAATTGCTCCAGGCTTTGCCTGCTTTAATTCGGTTGGCCCGGGTCTGATATCCCTGTGCATAGGCCATATTTAGTTTTAATGCCTCCTGATTCGGATTATAGAGATAGGCGTTGTTGGCCCTGGTAAGGGAGGTTACAATGGGCACAGGAAGTCCGTAAATAAAAAATAAACCCGCAGCAAAAGAACCTAAGGAGGTTCCTTTGTAGCCCTGGTAGTACATTCGGGCATCCATTTCGCCGTCTGTAAAACTTAGCTGATCTATCTGCTTTCCGCTGACCGAGAGCGGAACATTCTGCTTGGGCCGGGGGGCTTGTCCGGTTTGGGCGGGCTGATCTTCTTTTTTCTCAGTTTTTTCGAAATAATCCTTCATACCACTTTTATAGTGGATTTTTTCGACCTCAGCTTTAAAAACCATGTAAAGGGGACCATCGGGATAGTCGAATTTTTTGTATTCAATCTGATCGGGTTTGATGGTCATAATTTTTACCACGGCAGGAGTCTGCTTCCCCCTCAGGTACAGCGTATCCTGGGCATGAGATCCTGAAAAAGTAAGGCCAAAGCCGGCCAGAAAGAATATCAAATACTTCATTAGGTTATGATTTTATCCATCTGATGATTTTGCCTGTTTCTTTTACACGAATGGAGTAGATTCCCGATTGCCAAGCTGTGGTAGAAATGCCGGAAACCACGCCTGTCTTTCTGAACTCAGCCACCACTTGTCCGAGAGAATTGAACACTTCAAAATTAAACTCTCTTGCAGACCTGGTTTCAAGCAAAAGATTTTCTCTGCCGGGATTTGGATAAACCCGGATGTCTTCCTCACAATGACAAAGGGGATCGATCGAAACAACTGGAATCAAATCGCTCACCCTCCTCGGAATCAACTGATAGCCTGAGGCAGGGAATGGCGCTACAGGTGCAGGATTTCCCGATACAAACTGACTGCCCATCCCCATAATATCGAAAGTCCCTGTTGGGGCAGGTTGATTATAAAGCGGACAATCGTTGTCGATACGAACATCGGTGGTATCCAATCCTTTGAAAACACGAACCGTAAA
>JBIKMV010000072.1:0-12390 GCA_044359055.1 Catalimonadaceae bacterium | reverse complement strand
AATAATATCCGAATTATTTAACAATGTATCCATGTCGCAGTAGTCTGTAAAATGTACTATATCTGAATTTTTGTAAGGATCAAAGGCGATAATCCGGCAGCCAAAACCTTTCATGATTCCCGCAAATACCGCCCCTATTTTTCCGGTGCCAATAACACCTACTGTACACCCGTGGAGATCAAATCCTGTAAGTCCATCCAACGAGAAATTACCATCCCTTACCCGGTTATAGGCTTTGTGGATTTTCCGGTTCAGGGCAAGAATGAGCGCAACAGCGTGTTCAGCTACCGCGTAAGGGGAATATGCAGGTACCCGGGAAATCCCGACCTTGCATTCCCTTGCTGCCCGGAGATCTACATTGTTGAAGCCTGCACACCGCAAAGCAATTAGTTTTAAGCCTTTTCCAGCCAAATGCCGGATTACAGCCTCGTTCAGTTGATCATTAACAAAACACGAAATGACTTCGTGTCCCTCGGCGAGCTTCATGTTGCCCGGGTTCAGGCTTTCTTCATAGAAATACCGGGTGGATGAAATACCGGGATAAAATTCTTTCTCGTATTTTCTGAATGAAAAAAAGGCTATTGAATGGCGGTTTTCCATAGAATTTGAAAAATTTTTTAAAGTATTTGAAAATTCAAATAATCGGGTTTTAAAATTTAATCCTTCGGTTTATGTTTGTTCAAACTTTCAGGATGGACAAATTTAGCTATCTCTCCAATGCACACAGCGATTACATTGCATCGCTGTACGAAATTTACCAAAAAGATCCCTCAGGCGTAGATGCCCAGTGGCAAAAGTTTTTTGAGGGTTTTGAGTTTTCAAGGCTGTATTCAGAAGCACCACCTTCCGGAGCTCCTGCGGCGGAAGGTCGGGTGGCAGCTGCAGGCTCTGCCGGACTGGACAAGGAATTTGCCGTGGCTGAATTGATAGAAGCACACAGGTCAAGAGGTCATCTTCTGGCCAATACCAATCCTGTCAGAAAACGAAAAGACCGTAAACCCAGACTGGCGTTGTCTGATTTCGGGTTGTCTGACGCTGATCTCAGTACCGTTTTTCAAGCCTCAGAACTGGCAGGAATGTCGGGCTCCACCCTGAAACAGGTAATTGACCGCCTGACTCAAATTTATCAGTCCCGCATCGGCTTTGAATTCCGCTATGTCCGGGATGAAGAGCAGAAGGCATGGCTCATGCAAAAAATTGAAACCGAATGGCCCGACTTCACTCCAAACCAAAATCAGAAAACCCGGATTTTCAAGAAACTGAATGAAGCTGTGGTTTTTGAGAATTTTCTCCATACCAAATATGTAGGGCAGAAGCGTTTCTCTCTGGAAGGCGGCGAAACCACCATTCCGGTTCTTGATTTTATTGTTAATACCGCTGTAAATCACGGGGCAAAAGAGGTGGTTCTGGGAATGGCCCACAGAGGCAGACTCAATGTTCTGGCCAATACCATGGGCAAAACCTACGAACTGATGTTCTCTGAATTTGAGGGGACCTCCATTCCGGATTTGACCATGGGGGATGGCGATGTGAAGTATCACATGGGTTATACTTCTGATCAGGTTACCTCAGATGGCCTTCCCGTGCACATGAAATTATGTCCCAATCCTTCTCACCTTGAGGCTGTTAATCCTACGGTAATAGGTTATGCAAGGGCAAAGATGGCCATGGAATACCAGCATGACGCCCGGTCCATTGTCCCTGTTCTTATTCACGGGGATGCGGCACACGCCGGACAAGGCATTGTGTACGAGGTAACCCAGATGGCCCGGCTCGAAGGATATTCCACCGGAGGAACAATTCACCTTGTTATCAACAATCAGATTGGATTTACCACCGATTTTGATGATGCCCGTTCTTCGGCTTATTGTACCGATGTAGCCAAAATAATCGAGGCGCCTGTACTTCATGTCAACGGCGACGACCCGGAAGCTGCCACTTTTGCTGCCATTCTTGCAGCAGAGTTCCGGCAGAAATTCGGATGTGATGTTTTTATTGATCTGGTGTGCTATCGCAGACACGGCCACAATGAAAGCGATGAGCCGAAATTTACGCAACCATCACTCTATAACAACATTGCCAAGCATCCCAATCCAAGGGAAATTTACAAAAAGCAACTCATTGAACGGGGAGATGTAGATGCCAGTCTTGCCGAAAGGATGGACAAAGAGTTCCGTGATTTGCTTCAGGAAAAACTCAATATGGTGAAAGAAGCACCGCTTCCCTACAGCAAAAAGAATATGGACAGGGAGTGGCAGGCCTTCAGAAAATCGGAACCTGCCGACTTTGATGCTTCTCCTGAAACCGGCGTTGACCTTAGAGCCCTCCAAAAAATTGGCAAAGCTCTTGTTCAGCTTCCTGATGGATTTAAGCCCCTGAAGCAAATTGAAAAGGTGCTCAAAGACAGAGAGGAATCTATCTTTTCGTCGGGCCAGATCAACTGGGCTACTGCAGAATTGCTTGCTTATGGCTCCATTTTGACCGAGAAAAAGGTGGTCCGCTTATCGGGCCAGGATGTGCAGAGGGGAACCTTTTCTCACCGGCATGCGGTATTGCGGGATCTTTCCAGCAATCTTCCCCACAATTCCCTGAACTTTATTGAAGAAGGGCAAGAGAAATTACAGATTTTCAACTCTCTGCTTTCTGAATATGCCGTACTGGGATTCGAATTCGGATATTCCATCGCAAACCCGAATGCTCTGAACATCTGGGAAGCCCAGTTCGGGGATTTCGCCAATGGAGCGCAGGTCATGATTGATCAGTTTATCACCAGTTGCGAATCCAAGTGGAGCCAGATGTCCGGGCTTGTACTTCTTTTGCCTCACGGCTATGAAGGACAAGGGCCCGAGCACTCCAACGCAAGGCCTGAAAGGTTTTTGCAGCTTGCCGGTGAATACAACATTGTGATTACCAATATCACAAAGCCGGCTAATTTTTTCCATGCTTTACGCCGGCAACTCGCATGGCCGTTCCGCAAGCCATTGGTCAATATGGCGCCAAAATCCCTGTTGAGGCATCCGAAAGCCATTTCTGATATTTCTGAACTTACCCGAGGAAGATTCCTCGAGGTGATCGGGGATGAATCGGTAAAGGCAAAAGATGTCAAAAAGGTGTTGATTTGTTCCGGAAAAGTGTATTTCGATTTGCTGGAAAAACAGATTGCCGACAAGCGCAAAGATGTTGCCATCATCCGTCTGGAGCAGTTGTTTCCATTTCCTGAAAAGCAACTTGCAGCAGAACTTGCCCCTTTCAAAAATCCTGACCTGGTTTGGGTTCAGGAAGAACCTGAAAATATGGGCGCATGGAGTTTTATTTTGAGGCAGCTTCGTCATACCAATATACAGGTGGTGGCCAGAAAAGTTTCTGCATCGCCTGCGGTTGGCTATCTTAAAGTGCACAATCAGGAACAAATCCAATTGATCCAAGCCGCATTTTCTTAATCATATTTGAACCAAAGCATTAAAATTCAATGAGTTTAGAAGTAAAAATCCCAACGGTAGGAGAATCCATCTCTGAAGTTACCATCTCAGGAATCCTGAAAAAGGAAGGCGAATTTGTAAACCAAGATGAGATTCTGTGCGAACTGGAGTCTGATAAAGCCACATTTGAACTTACCTCGCCTTCGGCAGGTGTTGTCAAATGGAAAGCAGGTCAGGGAGATACCGTGTCCATTGGTGCCACAGTTTGCCTTATCGAGACCGAAGCCGCTAAAATTCAGGCTCCTCCTGCTGCGCCTGCTGCCGGAGGTTCCGCTGCTGCGGCATCTATTTTTGAAATAAAGATTCCGGCAGTAGGAGAGTCTATCAATGAGGTTACATTGGCCAACTGGACCAAGAAAAACGGAGATTTGGTCAATCAGGGCGAATTGCTCTGCGAAATTGAATCTGACAAGGCTACTTTTGAGCTCACTGCCGAAACTTCGGGCTACCTCCGTATTCTGGTTGAGAAAGGCAGTACGGTGGCAATCGGTACCATTGTGGGTACGATTGCTTCTTCTTCCGCTGCTTCGCCTTCGGCACCGGCAGTCCAGGCTCCTCAACCGGAAAGTCCTGTTGCTCAGGAAAATAAAACAGTCTCTCAGTCTGCGGTTACGCCGCTTGCTGCCAAAATTCTGGCCGATAAGGGAATTGATCCTGCACAGGTTGCCGGGAGCGGAGAAGGCGGCAAGATTACCAAAGACGATGCCCTGAAGGCAAAACCCGGTGCTGCAGTACCGCCCGCAGTTCCGGTGGTTTCAGCGCCACAGGCTTCTGGTCTTTCTTTTGCCACAAGCGGCAACAGGCCTGAGAAAAGAGAAAAAATGTCTTCTCTCAGAAAAACTGTAGCCCGTAGGCTGGTGGCGGTAAAAAATGAAACGGCTATGCTCACCACTTTCAACGAGGTGGATATGAAGCCGATAATGGATCTTCGCAATCGCTACAAAGACAAATTCAAGGAGAAGCATGAAGTGGGCTTAGGGTTTATGTCTTTTTTCACCAAAGCCGTATGTACTGCTCTTCTGGAATACCCCGGTGTCAATGCCAGTATCGACGGAGAAGAGATTGTTTTCCATGACTATGCAGATATTTCCATTGCGGTTTCTGCCCCGAAAGGGCTCGTGGTCCCGGTAATCCGGAATGCAGAAAGTATGAGTTTCGCCGAAATTGAAAAAGAAATTGTGAGGCTCGCCGGTAAGGCCAGAGACAACAAGCTCTCTATCGAGGAAATGACCGGAGGAACTTTTACCATCACCAATGGCGGTATTTTCGGTTCCATGATGAGTACACCCATCATCAATTCTCCTCAATCTGCCATTCTGGGTATGCACAATATCGTGGAAAGACCTATGGCGGTGAATGGTGAAATTGTTATTCGCCCGATGATGTATCTGGCCCTCAGCTATGATCACCGGATCATCGATGGCCGTGAATCGGTGGGTTTTCTTGTCAGGGTGAAGCAGCTGCTTGAAGACCCCATGAGGCTATTGCTCGAAGTGTAGGGCTTACCATTATAAAAACAACCTGCAAATCTGACCCGGTGATGGTTTGATTTGCGCAACTTCCGGCCGGGACTCTAGAAATTGGTCCCGGCTTCTTTTTTTCCAGATTAAGACCATGCCATCCTCCCGCCTTTCTGCAGCCAGAAACTGCCAGTCTCCCAGTTCAAAACTTCCGGTTGACGGTTCAGTCCGGACCTGTTCCGGCTTTACCTTCAGCCAATCGGATCCCTCAGGGTAGGGGAGTAGCGGAAAAAACTTTTTTTCAAGGATATTTTTCATACCCAAAAGCCTGGCGGTGAGTGATTTTTTTGGGTAAAAATCATCCGGACCCGGGCTCCATTTTTCAATCCATTTGCCCTGTTTCATGGTCCAGATTTGATTGGCAAGTCCGGTGGCAGCTGTGCCGATATGACTAACAATCACCACAGCCAGATCTGGAATTTCCTTCAGGTCAGACAATACCGAGGCCAGAAGCATCCTGTTTTCAGAATCCAGATCTGCAAAGGGTTCATCCAGAAGCAGAAGTTCACAGCTTTTTGCCAGAGCGAGTGCTATGCCCAGCCTTCTTTTTTCGCCTCCGCTCAGATTTCCTGTTTTTTGCGAAAGTAAACTTTTGATTTTCAGGGTTTTGATTAAGAAATTCAGTTTTCCAGCGGCCTCCTTTTCAGGCAGGTGGCGGGTGCTTTTTTCCAGTTCTTCCTGAACCGTGAGAAAAGGATTCAAATCCGGTTCCTGTTTTACCAGTTCAATGCCTTCAAATCCTTTCATGAGTCTGTCTTTCAGTGGTTTAATTTTTCCACCTTTCCAGAATAGATCTCCTTCTGAAGGAACCAAATGGCCTGCCAGTATCGACAATAAACTGGTTTTTCCTGCTCCGTTTTTGCCCAAAACAAATATCAGTTCCCCGGCTTTAATGGCAATGGGTTTTAGATTCAGGATGGTTCCGTGATTGGGTACCGAATACAAAATTGCGGATGTGCTGAAGAGGGGATCTGGTTTTTTCAATTTGCCTGAAATGAGGCGGTAAATTGAAAAAAAAGAAAACAATTCCGCCTGATTTGTGACGATTTCCTTTTTTCCTTTTTTCCGAAAGACCTGTCCGGGACCCTTTTTACCACAAGCAAATTCAGAAAAAACTGTTTTCTTTGCGCCATGTCTGAAAACCAACCGATGATTTTCCGGAAAAGCAATTATCAGATTATGCTTGGCGGGATTGCACTGATTGTGCTGGGATTTATTCTGATGTCAATGGAAAAAGCAGAATATGGATTTGGTCCGCTTGGCCTGACCATCGGCCCGGTTTGTATCATGCTGGGTCTTCTCATTCAGCTTGTTGCCATTCTCTACAAGCAGAAGCCTAAATCCTGAATTACAGGGATTTAGAAATCGTAACCGAGGGTAAAATAATACTTGGGCGAACTGGTAAATCCATTTTGTCTTCCCCAGGCCATATCAAATTTCAGGTAATAGCCCAAGACCATGGTTCGGCTCCCGAAGCCGTAGCCAATCAGAAAGGGATTTTCAAATGATTTTACCTTTACGGAGAAATTACCCTGATTGAGAACCTTTGTATTGAGGCTGTTTTCTGCACTCCAGGGGCCCACGCCGGTCCAGGCTGTGCCAGCATCAGAAAACGCTGTAAGCTGCAGGTTTCGCCAGAAATTGGAGTTGATGGGCCCTTTGTAGAAATATCGGATGATGGGCACACGAAGTTCAGCATTGAAAAGCAGATAGCTTCTCCCGTAAATGTTGTTGTACCGGAATCCCCTCAGATTTGTAACATACCGGTTGAACAGCCAGTTGGTCTGCGCTTCATCACTGGATATAATCTGATTGTTTTGATTGAGGCCTTTCAGGGGGTCGTCTTTTTCGTTGCTGACCTCATATCCGCGGAAAAGCCAGTTGTCCATCCCGCCGACCATATACTGCTTCGCACCCGGCCCGAAGAAGGTCCCGAAAGTGCCTCTGAATGCCAGAATGATTTCTTTATGCAGGGGCTGATAGGTCCGCAGATCAGCAAAAAATTCACCAAACTCCTTCCGGGCAAACTGATTGGCAAGCTGATATTGGGCTCTGATTTTGAACCGGGTGCCGGAAATCATATTCATGCCCAGCCGGGTGGTATTGTCAAACACCATCTGACCCAGCAATCCATAATAATAGACAAACTGATCCGGCCCGCCCAGTCCGGGGGCAAAACCATTGTTGTTGAAAATAACCCTTTGTGTATTTTGGAAATAGGGTGAAAAATCAAGCCGCAACGCATTGGAGATGGGATACGAAAGGGTTGCCGAGAAGCCTGTCAGGATGTCCCTTTGACGGATACTTTGTGTAAAACTGGTGTTTTGAATGCTGATACGGTCTGCCCTTAATTTGAAATCCAGGCGTTTTTTTAAGTATTGATATTCCAGAAAGGCCTGATTGTTGCGCATTTCCATGTCGGAAAAGAAAATATTCATGCCACCGTTGAAGCGATGATTTTCGAATAAATCGTGCATGGAAAAATCTACGAGACCTCCGAGGCCCCAGCTCGGAATCGGACTGACCATCAGACCGGTGGTGATATAGTTGGCCGTTACTCTGGGTTTGTAATCAAATGGTCCCTGCAGGTCAATTGCAAAGGGCTTGGTCTCTTTTTTCAGTTTGACTCTTTCTGATTTTTTCCTTCCTGTACGGTTGTTCTGGGGAAGGCCGGTCTGGGTTTCGCCAATTTTTTCATCCTCAAATACATAATTTCGGATGTCTATCCGACCAGAATCCTGCAACCATTTGGGTTTTAAAGCGGGCAAAACGGTAGATTTATCAGACCCGGAGTCTCTTGACAGAGCTTGTAAATTCTGAGGAATAAACAGGGGTGCTGCCTCGAATTTCGGGTCCAGAAAAAAGCCGGGCTTCAGGCGGACAGTGCAGGAGTAAGCGATTATTTGTTTTTCAGGATGAATGTCGAAAGCCTTCAGAGCGTATTTACAAGTTGTGAGCAAGAGAGCCGCTCTTGTTCCCTTGTCTTTTTGCACAAGGGCGAGGTTATTGGTTCCCGATTCATCTGAAAGACAATACAGTCTGCCATCCTGACTTCTCCTTGGCTGAACCAGATTGCCGCTGCCTGCAAGGAACAATTCAGGCTTTGTATCTTCGGCAGTGGAAAGGGAGAAAAGGGCCATTTTCCTTTTCAAATCCGGCAGATTTTTTTCTCCGCTTGTGCTGTCTTTCCTGGGCCTGTTGGACGCAAACAGCACCGAATCACCCGAAACGGAGAAAACCGGATCAAGGTCATCGTAAAAATCCCGGGTCAAACGCCTGATTTTTCCGGATTTGGCCTCTGCCAGATAAATATCCGAGAATCCATTCCGGCTTGCGGAAAACACCAGCTTTTTCCCATTGGGTGAAACAGCAAGCGAATAGATTTCATTAAATCCTGAAAAAAAATCAACCCTCCGGACGGTTTTTCCTGTAACAGAAATAACTTTTCCTTCCCATTTGCCTTTATCCGGAAAGGCTAACAGGATTTCATTCAGGGGATTGAAGGTGATAATCGGAAATTCCCCTTCAGCATTCTGATGCTTTACTTTTGACCCGCCTCTGAATATCACATGGCTTCTCCGGGTCTTCAGGTCCATGGCCAATACCTGAAATTTCCCTTTCCAGTGACGGGAATAGGCCAGATAATCACCACTGGGGCTGATGCATATTTGCTGGTAGGTTTTCTGTGAGAAATTGGAACTGATTTTCTGGCTTTTTGGGGGTTCGTTGTAGAAGTTCTGATTGATTCGGTAATGGTTCAGATAAAAACTTTTCCAGTCGCGGATGAAGGCAGAAAAGGGCATACCAAGGGTTCCGCTGATGGCATTTTCTTCGTTGCGGATGATTCTTGTCAGGTTGAGAATGTTGCCCACACTGGATTTTCCAAACCTTTCGGCCATGTAATTCCATATCGAGTGGCCGATCATAAAGGCTTCTTTATCAACATAATTGGCCGGCTGCCTTATTTTTTTTATGTTGTTGTATTCTCTCATGAAATCATCCAAGTCGGGACTCCAGCCCTCAGCCGCATATTGAATGGCACCACCAATGAACCAATCGGGCAGATTGAGCAGATAAATGTTTTGCACGGCTTCTTTGAAGGAACCCCCGAAGAGCATATCCCTGATCATAATCTGGGCAATTCCGGCGGCAATCTGCTTTTTCAGTTTGGTTAAACTTCCTTCATAAGCCACCTCGGAAATGGATTTGGTGAAGTTGGTTTTTCCTCCGGTAAACATTTCTCCTTCGCCCAAACCTACATTGCTCATCAGCCGGTCGGAAGAGGAGATGTACAAAAACACCTTTATTTTGGAGTAGGGCGTAAACCCAAAGAGCTCTGAAATGCGTTTGAACTCTAGTTCGGCTATTTCTATGGCAGCTTTCGCAAGGGCATCTCCTTCATCGTAATAATGAAGGTCCACACTTTGCGAACTGAGGTATTTCCAGGTAAACTGCCTGTACTGGATTCTGTTTTTACCAAACTCATCCTGAGCCGCCTGTGCCTGCGCACGACCTGAATACAGCAGGCCTGTAAGCAAAAGAAAAATGGCAATGGCCCGGAATTTCAAGTGCAGTGCTGGTTTGAATTTAGGAGTCGAAATATCGGAAACGCTTGTAAAACAAAAAAGTCCTGCATCGGGCAGGACTTTTTTGTTTTTGAATACCAAGGATTTATTTCATCCCGGCAACTTTCAGGATTTTAAATTCTGTTCTCCTGTTTTTCTGAAAATCTTCTTCTGTAGCAGCATCCGGAATCAAAGGCTTGGTTTCACCATATCCTTTTGAGATTACACGATCTTTTTTGATTCCTTTGGAAACCATATAAAATTTGGATGATTCCGCTCTTTTGGCAGAAAGATTCATGTTGTACTTATCATCTCCGCGGCTATCTGTGTGTGAACTCAACTCAATGGTAATGGTTGGGTTATCCACCATAAATTGAACAATCTTGTCAAGTTCCAAAGCCGCTTCCGGACGGATATCCCATTTGTCGTAATCGTAATTGATGTTATCAACAACGAATACTTCGTCTTTCTTGATTTTATTCATAACCACTTTGGTGCTCAGGGTAAGGGTGGTTTCCTTTTGTGTCAGGTCTTCATAGGCAGGGGATTTTCCAATTGTGGTGAACGGTTCACGCTTAGTGTAATGCTCTTCTTTCTCAATAAAGAATACATAATTTTTGGAGGGTTCCATTGGAAATGAGAATTTCCCTTCTGTATCGGTGGTGGTTTCAGCAATTACTGCACCTTTATCATCCAACAACTTTACAAGGGTAGAAGACATTATGGATTCCACTCCTTTGTAATCCTTAGTAAATGCCTGACCTTCAGTTACAAACTTAACAACTCTGGGATCGTTTTTGCCATCTCTGAAGTAGTAGATGTCATCATCTCCTTTTCCTCCGGCTCTGTTCGAAGAAAAATATCCTTCAATAGGAGACTTCATAGTCAGCCCGAAATCGTCACTTACCGTATTGATGCCAGTTCCTAGATTCTCTACGGATGTCTGATCTCCTTTCTTGGTGGCAACGAAAATATCAAGTCCTCCGAGCGAAGGGTGACCATCTGACGAGAAATAAAGTTTTCCGTCTTCGGTAATCATCGGGAAGGTTTCGTCACCTGCAGTATTGATGTTTTCTCCCAGGTTGGATGGCTTGCCCCATTTACCGTTTTCGTCCATTTTGGAGCGATAAATATCCAAACCGCCTTTTCCACCTCTTCTGTTGGAAGCGAAATACAGCGACTTCCCATCCGGAGAGAGGCATGGAGCACCATTCCAGTATTCAATGTCGTTCACACCGGTCATCAACTCAGGCTCGGACCAGGCTGTACCGTTGAAACGGCTCAAATAGAGACAAACTTCTTTATGTGTTTTTCTGCCACCGTCATTACTTCTGGCGAAAATCATCATTTTCCCGTCTTTTGTGAAGGTTGGAGACGCTTCATGCCGGTCTGCCATATTGATTCCGGGAACTTCTGTAACAGCTGATGCATCACCACCTGTTTTATAGGAAAAAATGTTGGTGAAGGGAGTGCCGGTTGCACCATATATAGAAGAAGAACCTTTGGTAGAGGCGAAGTACAGGTTGTTGTCAAACAATACAGGACCATACTCTGCTCCGGCGGTATTCACGGCTTCGAGATTTGAAATTTCGTACCAGAATTTTTTCTTTTCCAGGTCAGCAATTTTGTTGAGGTTATCCAATTCTTTTTGTGCCCTTTCAACCCGGGAAGGCTTTCCGCCATTGCTTACATATGTTTTAAAAGCTTCTTTGGCTGCATCGTAATTGCCTGCTGCTTTCAGGGCGAGGGGATAATAGAATAAAATGGAATCAGCTTTGTACTTGGCTTCAAGAGCTGCTTTGTAGAAGGGCGCTGCTTCTCCCATCCGGTTGGTTAACCGGAGGCATTCTCCAATTTGAGCATTGATATATCCCTTGTTTACAGCGGTTTCCAAGAGTTTTTTATACTCCTGCATAGCGCTTTCATACTCGCCTTTTACTTTGAATTTTTTGTCGGCTGATTTGGTGTCATTGCCAGCGAAGGCAACACTGCACAACATGAGAATCGAAATTCCGAAAATTACGGCTTGCTTCATAACTTGGTTTGAACAATAGAGGGCGCAAAGTATGATTTTCTTTCTGATTGCCCCAAATAATTATGATTAAAATTTTTTCAGGCCAGCATGCTGCTGAAATGTGTTAAGGGCTTTTTCCAAAATTCCCGGTATTGGCCGAGGTCAGAAATCCAGGTAGGCAGCAGCTGAGATTCGGGTGAAATCTCTTCCTTTTTCCATCCTTCTTTCAGATCTTTTCTGGAAAATGAATGGAGGCCGGTATCTGATTTTACCCAGAAGAGGTGAAGTGGCGCCTCGCAAAATCCTGCTTCGTTCATGAGTTCGGTCACGAAATGGAACAATTTGTCTTTGCTGCACCCACCAGGCAGATTCATTGCCGGGTCGGCTGCAATGAGCAGAAACCGGTGTTCCTCTGTCCAGACATGGGCTGCTACCGGCTGATTGTGGCTTTTCCATTGTACTAGAAACTTTTCACAGGCTTCTAGCAGGATGCGCTCTTCATTTTTGCTTACGGGGCGGGAAAGCGGAAAAACAAACAATGGACTATTGTCGGGAAGGTTGGGAATCATGCGGATTTTAAATGATACTGAAATAATGCCTCGGAGGGTTTGGGGAGAATTTTCACCAGAGTGTATCCAAGGTCTTCTACTTTTTCCCTGAGTTCTTTTCTCAGTTCTCCTGCCACCGAACCGGTAAAATAGAAACCGGTATTCCCGGATTCCTGTTCCAGAATCGGTGAAATTTCCTTAAAATAGGCATCAATACTTTGCCTTATTATTCCTTCACTGTATTCCGTATGCCTGTGTTCGAAT
>JBIKMV010000266.1:0-3490 GCA_044359055.1 Catalimonadaceae bacterium | reverse complement strand
AGGAAACCGAAAAGAACCTAGCCCTTCGGATTCAGGAAACCAGTTCAGAAGATAAATTTTTGGTTTTTGGTCGGGGAATTCTGCATTTGAGTATCCTGATCGAAACCATGCGGAGAGAAGGCTATGAACTGCAAGTAGGTCAGCCTCAGGTGCTTTTCAAAGAAATTGATGGACAAAAGCACGAACCTGTAGAAGTTTTAGTGGTTGATGTTCCCAGCGAAACTGCCGGAAAAGTGATTGAACTTTCCACCCAAAGAAAGGGCGAACTGCTGATTATGGAGCCAAAGGGTGATTTGCAGCATCTGGAATTCGAAATCCCTTCCCGTGGCCTTATCGGACTGCGCACTCAGGTGCTTAATGCGACTCAGGGTGAGGCCATTATGACACACCGTTTTAAAGCGTATGCGCCTTTTAAAGGCCCCATTCCTGGTAGAATCAACGGTTCTTTAATTTCCATGGAAACAGGTCCGGCTACTGCCTACACTTTGGATAAACTTCAGGACAGAGGTAAATTTTTCATCGAACCAGGCGAAGAAGTATATGGTGGCCAGGTAATTGGCGAGCATACCCGGCAAAACGATCTGGAACTGAATGTGCAGAAAGCCAAGCAGCTCACCAACATGCGGGCTTCAGGTACAGATGCCAATGTGAAAATTGCGCCAAAAATCAATTTCTCTTTGGAAGAATCTATGGAATACATCCAAAAAGATGAATACCTGGAAGTGACACCCAAAAGTATGCGCATGCGAAAAATCTATCTGGATCCCAACGAAAGGAAGCGCATGGAAAACAAAGCCGAAATGGCGGAAGTTTAATTCCCAAAAAACGAATCAAGACTTGGAATCGAAATACAACTGGCAGGAGATCAAGGCTTACGAAGAAATTAAATTTACTTTTTTCGAGGGTGTAGCCAAGATCAGTATCAACCGACCCCAAAAGCACAATGCTTTTACACCGCTTACGGTGATGGAAATGATAGATGCCATGCACATTGCCCGGGAAGACGGCAGGGTAGGCGTCATCATCCTGACCGGAGAAGGCGGAAAGGCATTTTGCAGCGGTGGAGATCAGTCGGTGCGGGGTACAGGCGGTTATGTAGGAACCGATAAAGTGCCCAGGCTCAATGTATTAGACCTTCAGAAAATGATTCGCTCCATTCCAAAACCGGTAGTGGCTATGGTGGCCGGCTGGGCCATTGGGGGTGGTCATGTGCTCCATGTGGTCTGCGACCTGACCATTGCTGCCGAAAATGCCAGATTTGGACAGACCGGTCCAAAGGTGGGTAGCTTTGACGGTGGTTTTGGCGCCTCTTATCTGGCCCGGATTGTGGGTCAGAAAAAAGCCCGTGAAATCTGGTACCTCTGCGACCAGTACGATGCCCGGGAAGCTTTGGATATGGGTTTGGTTAACAAAGTGGTTCCATTGGAAAAGTTGGAAGACACTACTTTAGAATGGTGCCGCAAAATGCTGGAAAAGAGTCCTTTGGCTTTGCGATTGCTAAAATCTGCCTTCAATGCCGAATTAGATGGGCAGCAAGGCATACAGGAACTCGCCGGCAATGCCACCCTGCTCTATTACCTGAGCGAAGAAGCCCAGGAGGGTAAAAATGCCTACCTGGAAAAGCGAAAACCCGATTTTGAAAAGTTTGGCCGATTGCCCTAGCCTTAATTTTTATGTCTGATATTAGCCATCTGACCCCTGCCATTTCTGAAGCTTTGCTCGAAAGCCAAAAGGTTCTGTCCGACTTTTTGCGAAATGAAGAAAACATTCAAAATATAGCTAAAGCGGCGCAGGTTATGGCCGATGCCATCCAGAGGGGGAATAAAATTATCTCCTGCGGAAATGGAGGCTCGCATTGCGATGCCATGCACTTTGCCGAGGAGCTTTCAGGCCGCTACAGAGAAAACCGCCGGGCACTTCCCGCCATTGCCATTTCAGATCCCAGCCATATTTCCTGTGTAGGCAATGATTATGGATTTGATTACATTTTTTCCCGCATGGTGGAAGCTTTAGGACAGCCGGGCGATGTGCTCTTGGGCATAAGCACCAGCGGAAACAGCAAAAACATCATTCAGGCCATTGAAGCAGGCCGAAGCAGGGGATTACAGGTGGTCATTCTTTCAGGAAAAGATGGCGGCAAAATGGCCGGCTCCGCAGATGTAGAGATCCGGGTACCCCATTTCGGATACGCAGACCGCATTCAGGAAATTCACATTAAGGTGATTCATATCCTGATTCAGCTGATAGAGAAGCAGTTGGGCTTGGCCTGATTTAATTGGGGGCTACTGAAAAAAAAGTAAAATAATCAAGAACCTAAATCTTGGAAAATGAAGCCATTTGGATTTGAGTCATCTTTCTATTTGTAAAGGTCTGTAAATTAGATTTTTACTTTTTAGTCCCGATTCTCCCGATACCGCTTTGCTCAACTGTGATCCAAAAAGGGGCAAAAACTAGCGTTTTTGAGCCAGGAAACGGTAAGCAATAATAAAGCCCAAACAATGCTTCCTGAAGTAATTTCGGGACAGGCTCCACCCGCAGTTCAACCTGCACCCCGCTGTTTGGGCGGGCCAGCCCTCAATTTATATGCAAGGATTTTTGATTTTGAATGTTAACCAGCTTCTTTCTGAATTGAAATTTTAGAATATAAAATATTGAAATTTAATCCATTAGAAGTTTTTCAGTGGGCCCTACATAGGTCTTTCGAAATGCCGGGTTTGGAAACAGAGCAGGCATTTTTTTGGGCTTTTCAATCGTGTTTCTACGCATTCCATGCATTGTAACCTTGCAACGATCCTTTGAAAACATCAAACCAAAACCGCAAAACGACCCACCAAAAATGGGAAGAGCGTACACAAAAGAATCCCGGAATTCAGAAAATTCAAGCCCGGGTGCTCAGGAAAAACCGGTAAATTCTTCAGTTTACAGAACATTTTTACCGGTAAATTCTTCAGTTTAAAAATAAATTTTAGTAGTTTTGATCCTGCTTAAAATTATAAGAATGGAAATTAACCGATTAATTACCAATACTATAGCATCAAAAATCGGCCAGAATAAAGTGATTTTATTGTTTGGATCAAGACGGGTGGGCAAAACCCGGATTTTGAAGACCATTCATCAATCAGGCAACTGGAATTCTACTTTTCTCAATGGGGAGGATCAAAATACTTTGAGGCTTCTTAAGGAACGGACCGTTTCCAACTATAAAAACCTCCTTGAAAATACCAATTTGTTGCTTGTGGATGAGGCCCAGACCATACCCGACATTGGCAAATCCTTAAAACTTATGATCGATGAATTTCCGGGTTTGACCATCGTAGCCTCAGGTTCCTCTTCGTTCGATCTGGCCAACCAAACCGGAGAACCTTTGGTAGGCAGAAGCATCATTCTGCCGCTTTTTCCCATTTCACAGTTGGAACTTTCGGCTTATGAAAACCGATTGCAAACCCTGGAAAATTTGGAAACCCGGTTAGTGTATGGCTCTTATCCTGAA
>JBIKMV010000071.1:0-12440 GCA_044359055.1 Catalimonadaceae bacterium | reverse complement strand
CATCCAAGTGCAAGATTATCCGGCGGGCATTTATTTGTATAGAGCTGTTATTGATGGGAAAGCTTACAGTGGGAAAATTGTGAAGCAATGAGTAGTAAGTTTTTAGTAGTCAGTAGTCAGTGAAAACTTGAAATTTGAAACTTGAAATTTGAAACTTGAAATTTGAAACTTTCATAAATGAAGTGGCTTTTGGTTTTTTGTTTTTCCTTACCTGTTCAGGCGCAGAGGCTGCTGAAGGCGGGGCTTTATCAAAACCAAAAATTACCGAACCGGTGGTGCCGGGTAAGGGGAGCTTAGTCTTTACAGGCACACCATTTTTTATTAGGGTGTGTTTCATACCCGGAACACAGATTCGGGATTTGCAAAAGGCCCACATGGTTTTATCCTTAGCTGCGATTTTTTGTTTGCCATGAATAGAGTTTGATTTCTATTGGCTTTATTTGCGTAAGCATACGCGGTCAACCAAAAAAAATTCCACCTCTCCTATCATGAAAAAATTCCTGTTTGTGGTCCTGGCGGCCTTTTCTGTTTCTTGCAGCAGAGTAGAAGATTCCAAAGAATATAAGGAGCTCCAGCAGAAATACGATTCGCTGCTTGCCGTAAGTTCAGGCAAATCAAGTGAAAATGCCGAGCTCAACCGGATGATGGAAGAAATCGAGGCCAATCTCGATTCGGTAGCCAAAGACCAGCTCGTTGTCAATGAGTTGAACAAGGAAGGCTATGCCAGTCAAAAAGAAAAAATTGATGCCATGATTGCCGGTATAAACAGCTACATGGAGCAAAACAAATCCAAAATGGAGGCCCTGGAGAAAAAACTGAAAAAGTCGAAAAAGGGCAATTCGGCATTGAAGAAACTGGTGGCCACCCTGAAAAAGCAAATTGCTGAAAAAGAAGTTCAGATTGTGGAGATGCAGAAAACCATTCAAGGCCTTGAGACCCAGGTGGGCGATCTGAATATGACCGTGGCAGGAAAAGACCAGGAAATTGCAGCCAAAAACGAAGAAATAAACAAAAAGGACAATGAACTGGTAGAGCGGCAAAAAGTGATAGACAGCAAAGAAACCGAGCTCACCACCGGATACTATGTTTTTGGGACAAGGAAAGAACTGGCCGAATCCGGCGTGATCAAAAGAGAAGGAAATATATTGGGAAAGGTTTCCAAAATCTCCGACAGGCTGGACAACAGCAGGTTCAAAAAGGTGAACATCAAATCTTTAACCGAAATCAGACTGGGCATCGCAGCCAAAAAGAAAGTGGTATCGGCCCATCCCGAAAACTCTTACTACTTTACCCAGTCGGGCAATGAGGTGGTACTGAAAATCGCCGATTACAGCAAATTCTGGAGCCTTACCAAATACTGTGTGATAGAAATAGACTGAAGCACAAACGGAGCCAAACAAAAAAGCTGCCTCCGGGCAGCTTTTTTGTTTTTCAGCACCTCAATTTTCAATACCGGAGAAACCAATTTTTCTAAATGTATACCTTTGCCCCCATGCCTCATACCCTTCGACTTTACAATTCGCTAAGCCGGCAGAAAGAAGAATTCAAACCCATCAATCCACCATTTGTGGGCCTGTATGTTTGCGGTCCTACGGTGTACAATTATGTCCATCTGGGAAATGTGCGAACCTTTCTCACCTTCGATGTGCTGTATCGCTACCTGCGCCATCTTGGCTACAAAGTGCGCTATGTGCGCAACATCACCGATGTGGGGCACCTTACCGACGATGCAGATCAGGGCGAAGATAAAATCGGAAAAATTGCCAGGCTGGAGCAAATCGAACCCATGGAAATTGTGCAGCGCTATACCAACGATTTCCATCAGGTTCTGGAAAAGTTCAACTTCCTTCCGCCCGATATTGAACCCAGTGCCACCGGCCACCTCATAGAGCAGATAGAATCTACCAAAGCCCTGATAGACAAGGGACTGGCCTACGAATCCAATGGGTCTGTCTATTTCGACATTGCCCGCTACAATGAAAATGGCCATGAATACGGGAAGCTGTCGGGCCGTGTGCTGGACGAACTGCTGGTAGAAACAAGGGCGCTGGAGGGAACCGAAGAAAAACGGAATCCCCTGGATTTTGCCCTCTGGAAAAAAGCCTCTCCGGAGCACATCATGCAATGGAACTCGCCGTGGGGTATGGGCTTCCCGGGCTGGCATCTGGAATGTACCTGCATGAGCACCAAGTATCTGGGGGCAGAGTTCGATATCCACGGAGGTGGCATGGACCTGAAATTCCCGCACCATGAGTGTGAAATTGCCCAGGCAAAAGGATTGAACGGCAAAGACCCGGTTCGCATCTGGATGCATAGCAATATGCTTACCGTAAACGGACAGAAAATGTCCAAGTCGCTGGGCAACAGTTTTTTGCCCAATGAGCTGTTTGCCGGAAGCCATCCCCTGCTGGAGCAAGCCTACAGCCCCATGACGGCCCGGTTTTTTATGCTCCAGTCGCAGTACCGAAGCACCCTCGACTTTTCGAACGAGGCCCTCAAGGCCGCAGAAAAGGGATATAAGAGGCTGATTAACGGCTTGAAAGTTGCCAAAAACCTGAAATGGGAATTTTCAGAAACAGAGCCCGACCAGAAAAAAATTCAGGAAATAGAATCTTCTATCCGGGGTTTTCATGAAGCCCTGTGCGATGACCTGAACACAGCAGTAGCCATTGCCGAACTATTCAATCTGTTGAAATTCATCAACATGATTTATTCCGGTCAACTGCCGGCAGGAGCACTTGGCGAAAGGCCTTTCTGCGATCTGCTGCACCATTTTATTGAATTTACAGAAAACATCCTGGGCCTGAAAGAAGAAAAAGTCCTGACCGATGAACTGCCGGAAGCTTTGCTTGAACTTTACCGGGAATTCAAAGCCGGAAAGCAATACGATAAGGTAGATCAGATCAGGGCATATTTCAAAAAACAGGGCCTGATTATCCGCGACTTAAAAGACCGGATAGACTGGGCCTATGCCGAATAAAATGAGGACTGAGAAACAGTATTCCTCCTTCAGATCCGGGGCATTTGCCGTGCTGTGTTGCCCTTTATCCTTTGCCGTTTCATGCCTTTTTGGACTGAAAAACCGGCATTTTTCCGAATGTTTTACCCAAAAATCTCTTTCCATTGATCAGACCTAATCACATCCTGGCTCTTGGTGCCGCTCTGGCCTTTTTGTCGGTAGCCCTCGGGGCTTTCGGCGCCCATGCACTCCGTGATTTTCTTCTCGCACAAAATCGAACGGATACCTACCAAACCGCTGTCCATTATCAGTTTTTTCATGCCCTGGCCCTGATGGTTACCGGATTGATGGCCCGATTTTTCCCTCAGCTGCCCTTTCAGAGAGTGGCCATATGTTTCATTTCAGGTATTCTGATTTTCTCCGGATCCCTGTATCTGTTATGCGCTACGGGAATAAAATGGCTTGGAGCCGTTACCCCCGTCGGCGGGCTTGCATTTCTCACTGGCTGGGCCCTGATGGCCGGGCTGTCGCTAAAAATCAAATGAGGGAGCAGCAAAGAAAGTAGCCTGCCTGTGTATTCAGGAGGCGGGCTTTCAGGAATTGCGGTATTTTTTGGGCAGGTAAATGGTAACCGCTGTACCTTCACCCAAGCTGGAATCAAGTTCCATTTTACCCCCAAGGCTCTCAGTCAAAAGGCGACATAGATAAAGACCCATGCCTTTTCCGGAAACCCCGGGACAAAAAGTTTTATAAAGCTTGCCAATCTGGTTGCCAGCCTTCTCCAAATCTATTCCCCTTCCGTTGTCCTGAATCTTCAGAAAAATCTGATTCCCCTTCCGGCCAGAAGAAACATCAATACTAAGTTCTTCACTGAGCGACCTGAAGCGAATGGCATTAACCAATAGTTGAAAAAGTATGGTTTCTATATGATTCCTGACGCTGTGCAATTCAGAAACTTCCCCGAAGGAGGTTCGAATGTGCTTTTTAAAGGCGGCATACTCAGCAGGTATTCTGGCCACAGAATTGACAAATGCATTCTGCACCGATATCTTTTCTACCAAATAAGCCTTTCTGTTTTTTACAGTTAGAATGGTATTGAGATCAGAAATAACCGTGGTCAGATTGCCAGATGCCTGAAATACCCTTTCAAATATCTCCTGATTACGGGGAGTAAGTCCGCCTGGGTCCATAGCCGAGCAAAGCATGGAAATATTGGCAATATGTGCCCTCAGACTATGAGATGTAATGTAGGTAAACTCCTCAAGGTCTCGGTTCTGAACCATCAGCTGATCCATGAGTTGTTTCATTTCAAAATCTTTACCCCGCCGGTCTGTGATATCACGGAAACAAACCACAAGACCATCTGCCGAAGGATAGATAGAAATCCCATACCATCGGTTTTTGGGAGAATAAAACTCCTCAAACTCAACTATGACCCGTTTGCGCTTGGCCTTCCTGAAAAACTGATAAAATCTGAATCCCTCTTCTGGTGGAAAAATTTCCCAGATATTTTTGCCCTGCATCTCGTTGGCCTTTTTTTCCAGTAATCTTTCGGCCTCAGCATTTGAATTGGTAAAAAGCCATTTTTTATCAAGAACAAAAATCGGGTCAGTTATCCCTTCGAGTATATTCTTGATGCGCTGAATATAGGCTTTGTTTTGCTTCTCAGCTTCCTTGTAGCCGGAAATGTCATCAGCAATGAATAGAAAAAGTTGTGTTTCCCTATCCTCATCTTTGAATATAGGAACAATGGTGCAGTTAACCCAAAGGGCATTTCCTCCGCTTCTTCTCAGTTTACACTCTTTTCTCCAAATACTTCCCCGGCTGATTTGTTCCCGGATTTCAGCTCTGATTTGATTACCTGCATGCGGATAAGATATCAGTTCGGACCAGTTTTTTCCCTTTACCCCTTCGGCACTTAGGCCTGTTTTACGAAGTAAATTTTCATTGACATGGAGTAGGTTTCCAGTTTCATCCATCAAAGCAAGAAGGCTATGTTGGGAAACGGCCTCCTGATATCGTTCCAGATGTCTTCGGGCTTTGTCCACCCCGGACTCCGCCTCCACCTGACCACTGATGTCGGTTGCGAGGACCAGCCTTGCGGGTCTGCCCATAAAATTTACCGCGTTTGAAAACAAGCGAACACTCACCCGGGAGCCATCTTTGCGGATATGCTTCCACTTTTTACCCTGGTGTTCCTGAAAATTATTCTCCCTGATGGCTGAAAGCAGCTCCGGAATATCCTCCTTCGGTCGAATCTGCCGCACGGTCATCTTTTCAAATTCACCGCGGGTATATCCGTAGAATTTTACCGCAGCATCATTGACAGCAAGAAAATTCAGATTTTCGGTATCATATACCCACATTGGGCCGGGATGCCGGAAAAAAAGTTCTTTGTGCACAGACTCTGATTGTGCAACCAGAAGAGCCTCCTCTTTCTGACTGGTAATATCAAGCAGGAAAACATTCAGCCGGATGATCTCCCCCTTTTCATTTTTTACAAGTTGCTTCCGCTCCAGAATCCATTTCATTTTTTCACCGGGCACAACAATCCTATATTCGAGCTGCTCAAACTGGTTGGATAGCAGCACCTTGGAAAAAAGATCAACAAAAGGAAGGTCTTCTTTATGGATGGCCTTTTTGAGCACTGAGGGTTCCAGCCGAATCAAATCCATTGGCAAACCAAAAACCTCAGAAAAATTTTCGGTAAGGAAACTGACCTGCCCGGTTTTGATATCCTTAGTCCAAATCATCGGTCCCAGATGATTCAGGATTTCAGTTAAAAGGGACTGATCTGTTTGAATTTTTGAAACCGTCATGTTGCTCCCGGGCTGGGATAACAAAAGAAACAGTGACCAATTTAGATTTGTCTTACGATTTAACCAAATCAGTATGCAGGTAATACCGGAAGCATAAAGAAGGTGATAAAGTACCTGATAAAGAGTGGGATTACCGTATTAAAGGCGGCGCATATACTGCCTTATGGCATCATCTTTCCAGGAATCAAACTCCTGATTGATAATCTTTTTTCGGGCTTCACTTACAAGAAAAAGGTAAAAGGACAGGTTTTGGAGAGAGGCAATCTGCAGAGCAAGAAATTCTTTGGAAATAAACAAATGTCGCAGGTAAGATTTGGAATAATAGCGGCTCGAATGGCTTTCCAATCCCTTGTCTATCGGAGAATGGTTATATTTCCATTTTTCATTTCGGATGTTGATGATGCCCTCAGTGGTAAACAGCATGCCGTTGCGGCCATTCCGGGTAGGCATTACACAATCGAACATGTCCACCCCAAGGCCTATGCAGGTAAGGATGTTTTCGGGAGTTCCCACACCCATAAGATAACGGGGCTTTTGCTGCGGCAGAATTCCGGTTACATAGGCAGCATGCTCATACATCATCTCTGCCGGTTCGCCCACAGAAAGGCCACCAATGGCATTGCCCGGCATATCGCAGGCGGCAATGAAAGAGGCCGATTCTTCCCGGAGGTCTTTATATGAAGAACCCTGCACGATGGGAAAAAGGCTTTGCTCATGGCCGTATAGGGGTTCTGAACTGTTCATGTAATCAATACAGCGTTTCAGCCATCGGTGGGTAATCTCCATGGATGACTTGGCATCGCGGTATTCGGAGGGATAGGGCGGGCAGATATCGAAAGCCATCACAATATCGGCCCCGATGCTCCTCTGAATTTCCATAGATTTTTCAGGGGTAAACAGGTGGCTGCTGCCGTCGATGTGGGATTTGAATGTCACCCCGTTTTCGGTAATTTTCCTTTGGGCAGCCAGACTGAAAACCTGATATCCACCGCTGTCGGTGAGAATGGGCCGGTCCCAGTTGATGAATTTATGCAACCCGCCAGCACTTTCCAGCACATCGGTTCCAGGCCTCAAATACAAATGATAGGTATTCCCCAGAATGATGCGGGCATCCACTTCTTCCTTCAACTCACTCTGATGCACAGCCTTAACTGTACCTCCCGTACCCACAGGCATAAAAATGGGTGTGGGTATGGCACCATGGCCGGTTTCGAGTATTCCGGCTCTGGCAGAAGAATTTTTATCCTTCCCGATAATTTCAAATCTCATCTTTCGGGGCTTTTGTGTTGATTTGCGCCTGCAAACCTATGCAATCTCTACTGAACCCCTAAGCATGAAGACAGCGAATCCCGAAGATTTCACACCCCGTCAACTGGGTTTTTATTTCCCTCCGGAGTGGGCAAAACATGCTTCGACCTGGCTTAGCTGGATACACAAAGAGGAATCCTGGCCCGGGAAACTCGAGTCGGCCTATCCGGCGTACTGCGAATTTATCGGCAAGCTGAGCTTTCATGAACGGGTCAACATCAATGTGGCCGGTGCTGAAATGGAAGCCTCGGCCAGAAACAGGCTCAAAGCTTTTGATGTCAACTGGAATCACATTCGCTTCCATCATTTTCCAACCAATGATGCCTGGTGCCGCGATCATGGACCAGCCTTTCTGTTGCACAAAACCGAAAAAGGAAAAAGAGCCATCGTGGACTGGGCATACAATGCATGGGGCGAAAAATATATTCCTTTTGATCTGGATGATGTAATCCCCACCCGAGTTGCCGAATGGCTGCAATTGCCGGTTTTCTATCCCGGCATTGTGATGGAGGGCGGTTCTGTAGAATTTAATGGTGCCGGCACACTGCTCACCACCACCGCTTGCCTGCTGAATGAAAACCGGAATCCTCATTTAAACCGGGAGCAAATCGAGTGGTATCTAAAGGAATATTATCATGCCGAGCAGATTCTCTGGCTGGAAGAAGGAATTGTGGGCGACGATACCGACGGACATATTGATGACATTGCCCGCTTTGTAAAGCCCGACACGGTTCTGGCGGTAACAGAACAGGACCCTGCCGACGAAAACTATAGGATTTTGCAGGAAAACCTAAAAATGCTTCAGAGTTTTTCCCTGATAAACGGCAAATCGCTGAATGTGGTAGAATTGCCTATGCCCCGTCCGGTTGTCTGGGAGGATCAGAGATTGCCTGCGAGTTATGCTAATTTTTATATCGGGAACGGGGCCGTGTATGTACCCACTTTCCAAGATGCAAAAAATGATCCGGTAGCTTTACAGACGATCCAGAGGTGTTTCCCTGACCGGAAAATTTATGGAATTGACTCCACCCATCTCATCTGGGGTCTGGGCAGCTTCCATTGTCTGAGTCAGCAGGAACCTGCTTGATTCCGCCCCTAAACTTCAGATGCAGTGAAAACCTGATTGAGCAGTGGCTCGAGCAGTTCCATGACTACAGGCTTGGCAAGATAACCCCGGCAATTAGAAACCGATTCTGCCTTGGTCCGGGTTTCCATATCGGTTTCACCAGTGAGATAAATGATGGGGACCCGCGAAAATTCAGATATCATTCCTGCGGTTTCAATCCCGGATTTCTCTCCTGATATGTTGATATCCATCAGAACCACATCCACATCATCGGTTTTTACAGCCGAAACCGCCCCTTCGCAGTTTGAAACAATGTCAATTTCGGGAAACCCCAGTTCCTGCAAATCCATGCGAAGTGCATAGGCAAGAATTCTCTCATCTTCTACAATAAGGATTTTTTTCAAGGCTAAACTCAATGGTTGTTGAACGATTTATTTTTTAAACTCGAGTAGGTAGGTAGTACCCAAAGTACCATCTATTTCCATTTTTGCATTTAGCTGTTTGGAAAATTCCTCAATCAAAATGTTTCCGAGTGAATCTTCCTGAGGCGATGCAACATCGATACCGGGACCATTGTCACTGACCCTTAATTTAATAAACTCTCCTTTATCAAGGAAATCGACTTTCAGCAGACCTTCTTTGTTCTTTTCCAAACCAAAAGCATGTTTGAATGCATTAGAAACCAACTCATTTACCAGAAGACCAACAGTATTTGCTCTTTTAACATTCAGGTTAACGGAATCGACTTGCAATTCTAAACGAAGGTTTGAATTTCCAAAGCTTGAAACAAGACCATTTACAAGGGTTGTAAGATAAATGTTCATATCAATAGAATCGAGATTGGCAGTCTCTCTATACAAAAACTCATGCAGAGAAGCAAGTGTTTCCAGTCTTTTCTGTGTATTTTTTAAAATATTCCGGGCATCTGAATCGGAACTGAACCCGGCTTCCATTTTCACAAGACTGGCTGCAAGCGCCAGATTGTTTTTGGCACGATGGTTAATTTCCTTGATGAGAAGATCCTTTAGTCTTATTTCTTCCTGTAAGTTTTGATCTTTTTTGGTCAGATTCTGGTTAGATTTTTGCAAAAACTGCAACCCATGTAAAATATGAGCTGTTTTTTCCTTTACGCTCTGAGGGTCAAAGGTTTTCACGGCCAGGATGGTGGTGGTCCTGATACCTGTGATTTCTGAAATAATCATCCAACCAATACCGAAATCGGAAGGTATCTCAAAAGGAAGATCTTCCTGTTTCCACCAGCTCCTTAAAGGGGAAATTTGATTGTTGATTTCCAGGTCAATCAGCCAGTCCGTCTCAGGAATCCATTCACCTGAGTGGGCGTTTGCATGAATACTATGGGCTTTGGGACTTTTCCACCAGGTTTTCCACTGAAAAATTTCACCATCAAATACACCTATTGCAGCAACCAAAGCATGGACTGACTGCCCGACCCATTGGGTAAGACCAACATATTTTTCCTCCTCACCGGCAATCTGAAGAAATTCAAGTTCTTTTTCTGTGCCGGATTCTTTCTCTTCGGATTTGAATGCCGGATTTCCAAACTGATTTTCAGCCTCTTTGTCAATGGCAGGCACCCCAAGATCTGCCTCTACCTGAAAGCTGGGCCTATTTCGGAAATCATACACCCTGGAGATTCTTTTTCCGTCTTTCCATTCTACTCCTCTTTGCGGTCTTTTTCGGCCAAATTCAGCCACTAGAGCCCCTGTTTCATCGGTAACCGTAAATTTCTCCAGACCAGAATTGAGCCATAGTTTCATGTTCTCATCCCACCGGGATGCAGCGGGAGCTGTTTCTTCATTTTTCTTCAGAAGCCCCCGAAGAAGGAGATTTCCGTCCGGAGATCGGGAAATAAAGCAGGAAAACAAAACTATCGTTCCAGGGGCATGCTCAAAACGGAGCCCCAAATCAAATTCTTCTCCAAGGTTGATAGCTCTCTCCATGGCCGCCACAAAAGCACGCAGAGTCTCCGGAAGCATGGCCGAATAAAAATCCTCATAGGAAACGGCAGATTGTTTCTTTCCGAGAATCAGCAGAGAGGATTCGGCAGGCACATGAAAAATGTTCTCTGAAAGTTTAAAACTCCAGGGAAATATTCCATATTGATTTCCAACAAGTTGCTGAAAATATTCCAGATGTTCTTTTTCCGGGTTCACTTGTTGCACAAGGAATGCGGTTTTATCCGAGAGAACGATTTTGACGGCCGAAAATAGTAAAGATTTGTCCGCTTCGGGCGAAAAAAGGAAATTATTTTTCGAACTAATTTGTCCTACTGTCTGTATCTTTTGTTTTAGGGCATTTTGGAGGTTCAGCCTAAAATCCAGCCTTTCCTTTTCCTGATTTCCAGACCAAATTCTACCCCATTCATCAGCAATCCAGGACTTAACCGGAAGCATGGCCTTAAGTACATCATGCCATCCGGAACCTGAAAAAGGATTTTGGCTTAAGTCGGACATGGAGTCGGTTGTGGTTTTCTGTATTTTCCGGTACGAAAAAATGAACTTTTTGTGCCGGACCTGCCTCAATATTCAAAACCAATGGCCTTGAATTTACAGCAGAATACAAATGTAAAATAATTTTAAAATATCCAATATAAGTAAAATGGAATTGTTCGAAACAGTATGGGGTTTAAATTTACTTTTCATTTTGGGAAACCGTTCCTTTCTTTGCTGAAATCAGAGCGTTCCGTAAAGGGGGGACGGCATAAAAAGCCGGCTATGGTTTTCAGAAATTTTATTTTGAAAACCCAGCTTCAACGGATTCTGAGCTTTATTTGATCACCCGATACCCGGCCAAATGCAAAAAAAAATACTTTTTCTCCTGCTTCTTTTTCAATCTGCAATCGCATTTGCTCAACTGGAATTTATTGAAAACCAAGGCCAATGGCCGGTTCCCTATCAGTTCAGAGCAAAACTAAATCACGGCGATTTGTGGATAAAGGGCAATGAAGCAGCCTTTGTACTTTCTGATTTCGGCAGCAGTAGCGGCCACCATCACGCCGGACATTCAGGTGACCCGGCAAACGCAAAAGACCACTGCTACCGAATGGAATTTACCGGGGCGCAAGTTGGAGTCCGAACCGAAGGCAGGGAAAAAAAAGGACATTACCACAACTATTTTACCGGCAGCAATCCAAACCGGTGGAAGTCGGGTGTGGCACTGTATGGGAGCATGGTGCAAAAAGATATTTATCCCGGCACAGACCTGATTTGGAAGGAAGACAACGGTCAGCTCAAATATGAATTCCATCTTCAGGCCGGGGCCGATCCGCAGGCCATCCGTACCCGATACAACGGAGCAGATGCTACCTCTCTTCAAAACGGCAAACTGGAAATCAAAACCAGTCTGGGTACCGTAATCGAAAATCATCCGATTGCTTTTCAGATGAGTCCGAACGGTAAAAAAAATGTTCCCTGCCGGTTTAAACAACTGGGCACCAATTCATTTGGCTTTGATTTCCCCATTGGGTATGACCCGAAGCTGCCGTTGGTAATTGACCCGGTACTGATATTTTCTTCCTTTTCGGGCTCAAGGTCCGACAATTGGGGATTTTCAGCCACCTATGGCGAAAACGGCACAGCCTATGCCGGCGGCATTGCCCTGGGTCCTCGCTTTCCTGTAACCACAGGAGCCTTCCAATCCGGCTTCCAAGGCGACACCACCAATTTCTTCGCTCTCTATACTACTTTCGATATCAGCATTCTGAAGTTCAGCAGCCAGGGAAATCAATTGCTTTTTGCCACCTATCTCGGGGGGGCCGAGGCCGAGGTTCCCTCCTCTATGGTGGTAGACAAAGACCTCCATCTGGTGGTGTTGGGAGCGAGTTCATCATCTAATTTTCCAACCACCTTAGGGGCTTACGATCAGACTTACAACGGTGGAGTAAATGTTCCACCTTTTGGCCCAGGCCAATCCAGTGTCAGATTCAGACAGGGCTCCGACCTTGTGATTTCCCGGTTTTCACCCGACGGCACCCAACTGACCGGGTCTACTTTTTTGGGCGGCACCGCCAACGACGGACTTCTCACCCTCTTAAGTCCGGGCAACAGCCCTTTGGTGAAAAATTACGGCGATTCGTTCCGCGGGGAAGTTGTTACCGACAGTCTGGGGCGCATTTACATTGCCTCCAATACATCTAGCCCCGATTTCCCTGTGGTGCAACCTGTTCAGGCAAGCAAGGCTGCAGGATCGGATGCAGTTTGCGCCCGATTCAATTCGAACCTCACCAACCTGGAATTCTCTACCTTTTTGGGTGGAAATCAGGACGATG
>JBIKMV010000265.1:0-3511 GCA_044359055.1 Catalimonadaceae bacterium | reverse complement strand
ACGGCTTGGAAATTGTGTGTAGCCTCCTGAATAATTCTCAATATATGCAGTCATATCAGTAATTTTATCAAAAAAGCTTCCTTTCATGTTTGAAGGAACATCTTTTTCCGAAATAACAGGGCCAAATTTTATTTCTTTGGTCTTATCTCCACAAACAGACACGCCTAAAACCTTTCTACACCAACGAACCTTAATTTGAAGAGGATCAAAATCGATCTCTTTAAACAAGGGTTCTTCACCTATTTCTTGAGCTCCTTTGATCTGAAGAAAATCACTAGTAATATCAGAACAATCTCCTCCTTCTTCCATAGTGGCAAATCGGTATGAATTAGTTGCCATAGGTAGCTTGAAATACTGAGAAAAAGATTGAAAGAAATATAAACTGGCGATGAAGATCAAAATTATTATAATTCTCATAATCAATTAATTAACGTTGATGGAACAAGATAACCTTGAAAATTGTCTAAGTCAATTATTTTTAAATGATTAAGCAGATTTCTTCTGAATTGATTGTGAGAACAAGCCAAAAGTATATAAGTATCTCTAGGCATCACATTGTATATATCTGTAAAATTTTTAAAAATAAAGTTAAAAAAAATGTCATTTTCGTAAAAAAGATGCTCAAATTCTTTTTTAAAATTTTTTTTCTCGTTAAACTGGCATCTGAAAAGCTCTAAACAAACTACTGTACATAATTTTTTATGAATTAATGACTTTTCTCCAAATTTTTTTAATTTTTCTACATAATTAATGTTTTGTAATGGGAAATTTATAGAAGTAGGTGGGGTCATTTTTATTCCACGCTTCACTTTCATTAACAAAAAATCACTTTTTATTTTATTTAAAAAATCAATGTCTTCAACAGGTAATCCTGATTTTATAACTGAAATATTAAAAACTATTTTAGCATCTTGGTTCGGAATATTTTCATTTCCTGAATTAAAATTTAAATAAGAATAGATTTTGTATTCTCCACTTTCTAAATTACCAGGACAAAAATTATTTGGATAGTCATCATCTACTTTACTTTGATTCAAGCCAACTGGAGAAAGATATTTGTATAATGGACATATTAGAATTTTGCCATTAGATGCTATAGGGGTTAAAGTCAACTTATCGGTAAAACTGTGAGAAATATACATACCAGCTTTCCTTCCATAGCTATCATATTGGCTATAAATAATTTTATTATTAAATACAACTGAGTCAACAGAAATTTCCGGCCAATGAATTGACTTGGAAGTATTGTTGCAGCGTATCAAAGCCGTCATTAAAAGTTGATCTTCGCTATTAAATGACGATTTATTCCCTAAAAAAGATATTGAAAATTCTCCATTTAATAGGTTAAGACTTTTTGCTCCAGGATAATAATTTATGTAGTTGTCCATAGAATACAATTCAGGACTAAATTTTAGAGTGAACAAACAGAGTAAAATTATTAATCTCATAATCTACCTAGTTGATTTAAAACAATGATCTTATGCATGTCACAAACTGGAAAACGATTTAGAACAAATTTTCTCATTTTAACCTCATCATTAAAGTATTTTTGATTTCCATATCTAAAAATGCAAGATTGGTCAGCATGGCCACTACAAGCTCCGTTAAGTCGTTTTTCATCATTTTTCTCATTGCTGTAATGATTGTCCATTGCGTAATTGTTGCACCAAGAATGAATAAACTCATGACAAAAAGTCTTTAAGAATGAAAACTTATCTAATGAAGTAGAAGCTTGCGGGCAACGGTCCCCTATTCTGAATCTCGGTATTGAGTTTCTATCAAAGCAAATCGGTAATGGCTTTGTCCATTGGCTTTACCGAAGAAGGGAAGAATTTGATTACTTGCCCTTTTTCATCCACCAAATATTTAGAAAAATTCCACCCCGGAGCCGCGCCTGATTTTCCATCCTCGCCTTTCCCCGAAAGAAATTTATAGAGCGGGTGCATTTTTTCTCCCTTCACACAGATTTTGGAGAACATGGGAAAAGAAACCCCGTAATTTTTTGTACAAAAGCCTTTGATTTCGGCATCGGTACCGGGCTCCTGCCCCCCGAAATCATTGGCCGGAAAGCCAAGCACCACAAGTTTGCCTGCATACTTTTTGCTCAGTTGCTCCAGATCCTTGTATTGCGGGGTATAGCCGCATTCGCTGGCTACATTTACTATAAGAAGCTTTTTGCCTTTGTACACCGACAGTGAAACATCCTTGCCATCAATAGATTTCATGGTAAAATCGTAAACCGAAGCCGGTCCGGAAAAGGGCGTGATACTCAGCATAGACAGAATGAGAAGTGCGATAAATTTCATTTTGTAAGTTGTAAACCTCTATAACCTCGTGGGCTAAAAAATGTTGTCACCTCAAAAAAATACCCGTCAGCCATGAAGAACAAATGGCCTGTTTTCAAGGTTTGAGAAGCATGAATTGGGATAAAAAGGAAATCGGGGAAATGGATAGGTTTTTCAGAGGCAACCTGATCAACTCGGTTACTGGCATTAAAAGCCTGTATTTACTTGGCAGTCAGAGTTCTGAAGGAAAAATGAACTGTGCTATTTTCTCTCAGGTTTTCCACATGGGTGCAGATCCGGCTCTGGTGGGTATCTTGTTTCGCCCCGTTTTACCCGGTATGGATACGCTTTCCAATATTGAAAGTACAGGTTTTTTCACACTCAACCATGTAACCCGGCCCATGCTTGCCCCCGCCCATTGGACATCTGCCAAATGGGATGAATCAGAATTTGAAGCTGTGGGTCTGAAGTCTGAATACAGGGATGATTTTCCAGCCCCGTTTGTGCAGGAATCGGTCATCAAAATAGGCCTGTCTTTTGCAGAAAAACATCCCTTTGAAATCAACGGCACTACCCTGGTTATCGGAAGAATTGAAAAGCTGATTGTTCCAGAAAATGTGCTTTCAGCGGATGGATTTGTAAATCTGGAAAAAGCCGGGAGTATGGCCTGCGGCGGGCTTGATAGTTACTATTCCCCCGAACTCGTGGCCCGTTTTGGCTATGCAAAAGCCAGCAAGGCACCGGAGATTATTTGAGGATACTGTTGGGCAAGTGTTTTCTGGCTCCGGGATGGGTGGTTCGTCCCATAAAATCCCAGGTGGTGTAAAGTATAAATGCCGTAAAAAGAATGCCCAAAACCAGCAAAATCAACTTTTTGCGCCGCTGGATATTTTTATTTTCCACGGGGCAAAAATCATAAACTTTAACCGAAAATTTGATTGATTTGCCAATATTTTCATGGTATGTCGGCCCTTTCTGAAACAAAAAAAATCGGTGACCTGAATTTCGTTCCTTTTCTATCCTCAGGGCAGATTCAGGATCGTATCCGGCAGATTGCCGCTGAAATCAATACTGATTTTGAGGATGATACGCCTATTTTTGTTCCCATCCTGAATGGGGCCTTCATGTTTGCGGCCGACCTCATGAAAGAAATCACCATTCCCTGCGAGGTATCTTTTGTGAAACTGGCCTCTTACCATGGCACCCGGTCGACCGGCGAAATCGAG
>JBIKMV010000264.1:0-3519 GCA_044359055.1 Catalimonadaceae bacterium | reverse complement strand
ACAATGGTCTTGCCCAACCGAAGTTTTTTTTCCCAAACCCATTTTTCATCAAAAACCCTCTCCGGGACTGAAAACCAATTCCGGCTCTGGAGGAGTATCCACTGGCCTTGTGATCTAAATTGCTAAACATACCAAACCAGAAACATTAAAATGATTAAATGTAACTAAACCAATTCGCAAGAGGCTGAGGAAAGAGAAATTTCAATTAGTTTATAATAAAGCTGCTGTCACGGCAAAAGAAGGAAAAGGAAAATTGTTTTCATCTTTTTTGAAGGTCCGTTTTATTTATCTTCTATCTACTCAAATACAAATTCCGCTCCCCATACACCTTGCGGAAATAATCATCATACAAATCATCAATAAAATAAATCGCTTCGCCGGTAGATTTCATTTCTGGGCCCAACTCCTTGTTCACATCCGGGAACTTCGAAAAAGAAAAAACCGGAACCTTTATGGCATAGCCTTTTTTCCGGGGATTAAATTGAAAATCAGCTACCTTTTTCACCCCAAGCATCACCTTGGTGGCATAGTTCACATAGGGCTCCTGATAGGCTTTGCAGATAAAGGGCACTGTGCGGCTGGCCCTTGGGTTTGCTTCAATCACATACACCACCTCGTCTTTTATTGCAAACTGAATGTTGATCAAACCTTTGGTTTTCAGGGCGATGGCGATTCTTTTTGTGTATGCTTCAATTTGCTGAATCACCCCTTCACTCAAGTCGAATGCCGGCAAAACCGCATACGAATCACCGGAATGTATCCCCGCAGGCTCAATATGTTCCATCACCCCGATGATGTACACATCCTTACCATCACAAATGGCATCAGCCTCTGCTTCTATGGCATTTTCCAGAAAATGATCCACCAGGATTTTGTTTTCAGGCATATCCGCCAGGATTTTCACCACATGGGTTTCCAGTTCCTGCTCATTTATCACAATTTTCATGGATTGCCCACCCAAAACATAAGAAGGCCGAACCAAAAGCGGAAAGCCAAGCTCACGGGAAAGCTCAATGGCCGCATCAGCATCTTGCACCGCACCAAACTTGGGATATGGAATGCCCAGTGCTTTCAGCAAAGAAGAAAAACTGCCCCTGTCTTCTGCCAGATCAAGGGCTTCGTAAGAAGTACCGAGTATGGGAATGCCATATCGGTTCAGCTTTTCGGCTAGTTTAAGGGCAGTTTGCCCGCCCAGTTGCACAATCACCCCAACTGGTTTTTCGAGCTGGATAATGTCATAAATATGCTCCCAGAATACGGGTTCAAAATACAGTTTATCCGAAATATCGGGGTCTGTGCTTACCGTTTCGGGGTTGCAATTGATCATGATGGTTTCGTAGCCGGCCTCTTTTGCGGCCAGAACCCCATGAACACAGGAATAATCGAATTCAATGCCCTGCCCGATCCTGTTGGGACCCGATCCCAGAATCAGAACTTTGGGCTTCCCGGAAACCACCGATTCGTTTTCTTCCCCGAATGTTGAATAAAAATAAGGGGTTTGTGCCTCAAATTCAGCGGCACAACTGTCTACCATTTTGTAGGTGCGCTGTATCCCGAGTTCCTGTCTTTTTTTAAACACTTCCGATTCCAGACACCGCAGCAGGTGGGCAATCTGCCGGTCGGCATAGCCTTTGCGTTTTGCTTCCCGAAGCAGTTCTTTATCAATGGTTTCAACGGTATACCTTTCGATTTCTTTCTCCAGGTGAATCAACTCTTCAATCTGGTGTAAAAACCATTTGTCTATCCGGGTCAATTTTTGGACGGTGCGCAGGGGAATACCCAGTTTAAAGGCATCATACACATGAAAAAGCCGGTTCCAGCTGGGCTTTTCCAGGCTTTCGAGAATTTGCTTTTGGTCCCGCAGTTCCCGGCCGTCAGCACCCAGACCATTCCTTTTGATTTCCAGTGACTGACAGGCTTTTTGAAGTGCCTCCTGAAAGTTGGCCCCGATACCCATCACTTCTCCCACGGCTTTCATTTGAAGGCCCAATTCCCGGTTTGCTCCTTTGAATTTATCAAAATTCCAGCGGGGGATTTTTACAATCACATAATCCAGAGCAGGCTCAAAAAAGGCGGAAGTGGTCTTGGTAATCTGATTTTTTAGTTCATCCAGACGATAGCCAATGGCCAGTTTGGCGGCTATTTTGGCAATGGGATAGCCTGTGGCTTTTGAGGCCAAAGCCGAGGACCGGGAAACCCTCGGATTGATTTCAATCCCGATGATTTCTTCCTGATTGTCAGGGTTTACCGCAAATTGCACATTGCAGCCACCGGCAAAATTGCCAATGCCGTTCATCATTTTGATGGCCAGGTCCCGCATGTGCTGGTACACAGTATCGGGCAGGGTCATGGCCGGTGCTACCGTAATGCTGTCTCCTGTATGGATGCCCATAGGGTCGAAGTTTTCTATGGAACAAATGATGACCACATTGCCGTCTTTATCCCGAAGGAGCTCCAGTTCATATTCCTTCCAACCCATGATACTCTGCTCTACGAGCACCTCGTGGATTGGCGAGGCATGCAGGGCATATTGGAGCTTTGATTCAAACTGATCTGCCGTTTCTACAAATCCGCCTCCTGTACCCCCAAGTGTAAACGAAGGCCTGAGTACAAGCGGAAAGCCAATGCGCTGGGCAATTTCTTTTCCTTCTAGAAAAGAGCGGGCAGTAGAACCTTTGCAAACCCCCACATTCAGATCCAGCATTTTTTTACGGAATAGTTCCCGGTCTTCCGTGGTTTCAATCGCATCAATATCCACCCCTATCATCCTGACTCCATATTTTTTCCAGAGGCCCGCCTTCTCGCATTCTATGGCCAGATTCAGGGCCGTTTGTCCGCCCATGGTGGGCAATACGGCGTCGATGGTGTGCTCTTTCAGAATGTCCTCTACATACTTCTTTTCCAGAGGTTTAAGGTAAACATGATCTGCTGTAACCGGATCGGTCATCACCGTGGCCGGATTGCTGTTTATCAGAACTACTTCTATGCCCTCTTCTTTCAAAGAGCGGGCTGCCTGGGAACCGGCATAATCGAATTCGCAGGCCTGACCAATAACAATAGGGCCAGACCCTATGATGAGGACCTTGCGGATGGAAGTATCTTTTGGCATGAAGAAAGAAGGAAGGAAACGGGGGCGAAACTAGTAAAAAATAGAGCACCATCGTTTTGGGAAATTTAATTCATATTTGCCGGGTCTAATGGTTTTCAATTCCCTTACTGCCCTGTTATGCTGCAAGTTAAAAAATGTCTTTTCGCCCTGATCCTTTTTCAGTTTTTTGCTTTTTCTCTTTCTGCCCAAACCCCGAAACAAATCCGGCGAGCCGACCGACTTTTCAAGGACAAAGGCGAAATTCGTTTCCGGTTTCTTCTCCATAAGAAAGAAGACCAGAAAAACCTTACCCGGGTTATCTCCATAGACCATGTGCATGGCGATACGGTTTGGGCCTATGCCTCCAAAAAAGGCCTGCTGAAGTTTTTTGAACTGGGCTACTCCGATTTCAGTTTGTTGCCCACCGCTGC
>JBIKMV010000263.1:0-3546 GCA_044359055.1 Catalimonadaceae bacterium | reverse complement strand
AGATAGTAGCTGCGCTTATAATGGGCATCTGCCATTTCCTTTTCTGAAGGGTAGGCAAATTTCTGATACGAATTACCGGTAAACTGCGCCACCATCAGGGCTTCGTAAGCCCATCGAGAAATCATGATTTCACCCAGCAAAGGAACCTTCGATGGGCTGCCGAAAAAAGGATTGAGTTTGTCGTAATTGACTACCACTCCCCCGAAAACCAATTGGGGAATAAGAAGCAGGGGAATGAGGATGTAGACCACTACAGCCTTCCTGAAGGTGTCGGACAGCACCAGACCCAGAAGATTGGCACAGCAGGCGCTCGAAAAGAGCACAATCCAGAACCAAAACCCCATATCGCCCACTTCCAGCAGCCAGCAGCTTATAGCCGAAAAGGTCCAGGTCTGAAAAGCAGACACCGCAAACAGAAGGGTGATTTTGGCGGTCAGGTAGCTGCTCCAGCTCAGATGAAGAAATTTCTCCCGCTTTAGCTGAAGCCGGTCGCGGATGATTTCACCGGCACTCACACTCAATCCGATAAACAAGGCGATGATGACAGCCATAAAAAAATAGGCCGCCATATTCTCGTTCAGAGAAAAAAGGTAGGGCACATGATAAAAGCCATGCCAAGGCGAAAAATGGATTGCAATACCCAGTAAAAGAGCCAGCAAGGGGGCTTCCAGCAAATTGATGGTGAGATATTGCAGGTCTTTGATTTTGGAAAGAAAATCGCGTAAAAAGTACAGCCCGGTTTGCTGGAAAAACCCAGGTTTATAAATGGTCTTCGGTATCTTGTTGGTGGCCTTTTCAACCGGCTCGGGCTTTTTATGTTCCTTGAAAAGCTGTGCCCATTCTTGAGGCTGCCTTTTCCTTTGGTCCAGTTCCACTCCCATTTCGTTCAGCACACGGGCTTCGGCAATATCGAAAATTTCACCGGCATTGGTAATGTCTGACAGGGCAGTGGAAACAGGCAGCCGGGCCTGCTCCCGGAAGTAGGGAACAGCCTCCAGCGTGTTGCCGTAGTAAATCAGATGTCCGCCGTAATCGAGTACAATCAGGCGGTCAAACATTTTGAAGATATCGGGCGAAGGCTGGTGAATGATGACAAACACGAGTTTGCCGCCAAGAGCCAGGTCTTTGAGCAGCTCCATGGTGGTTACACTGTCGCGGCTGCTGAGCCCGGAGGTGGGCTCGTCCACAAACAGGATAGAGGGCTGCCGGATAAGCTCCAGGGCAATATTCAATCTTTTTCTCTGACCCCCGGAAATGGTTTTATTGGATGCTGAACCTACTTCAAGATGCCAGATGTCTGCCGGGAGACAAAGGGAGTGCAGGGTCTTCACCACCAGTTTGCCTATCTCTCCCTCCGAAAGCTGGGCAAGGCAGAACCGTGCCGCAAAATACAGATTCTGATAGACCGAAAGATGCTCATTGAGCAGCTCATCCTGAGGAACATACCCGATAATGCCTTCCAGGTCACGGGATTCGGTATGGAGGTTTTTTCCGTTGATCAGTACCTTCCCCTTATGGGGATTGTCGTTGCCGTTGAGCACATTGAAGAGGGTAGATTTACCGCTTCCGCTTGCACCCATTACGGCAATCATGCGGCCCCCTTTTTCTGAAAGGCTCATTTTATGAAGGCCGGTTTTACCATTTGGAAAGCGGAATTCCAGATTTTGAACCTCAAATGAAATGGCGGGCCGGTCCGGGGCATTGCTGAACTTTTCCCTGATGTCGGTGTAAAAAATGGGGTCAATACCCGGCTGCCTGAATGTAGATCCGGGAGCCCAAACCATCACCATTCCGGGATTCATAAACTGCCCGTTCAGGCTGGCTTCCTTGCTGCCGAAATACCGTACAAACAGGGTTTCAGAATCCGGGAGTTTCAAAATGAACACCTCCCCATCCATGCCCGGCCTTTCCATGAAATAGTATGGGCTGCCGGGAGAGCTTTTTTGGCCCGATATCAGTAAAAAACAATCTTTATCGAGGTCTGAGGCCAACCGGGCAAAGCCGAATTGCTGGAGAATGCGGGCTTCTCTCTCCCCGATGTTGAGCCATACGGGAATTTTTTCAAGCAGGATTCTTTCCTCTTCCGAAATATGGCCGTCCAGATTTGAAAGCTCGGCCAGTTCCAGATAAAGATAATATTTCTGGTCCAGCCGGAGTTCAATGTTTACCACCCCGGCAATCTCCTCCAGTTCTTTTTCTACCCACTTGCCCTCTTCGGGTCTGGACTCAAACCGGGCCACGACCTTTTCGAGCATCTGCAAAAAAGAAGCCACCGACTTGCCTGAAAGATGGTGGCTGAGAAACTGGCCTATCCGGTCTTTCTCTGCTTCGGTAAGTCCATCCGATCCCGCAAGTAGGGCATAAAGGCGGATTATAGAACGGATGAGCTGTTCATTCATGGAGGGATTGGTGTAATACTCAGCTTGAAGGAGTTATTGTATCATGCCGTTGCGCAGGGCAGATACAACCACAGCCAATTCGTGAATGTCCTTTTCGGTTGGAATAAGTTCACCTTTGTTGTCGGCAATTTTCCTGGTCCAATCGGCTTTTTCATAGATACCCCTGGCTTTTTCAAGGTCTGCGATAAGACTGGTTATCACTTCATCGCCATTGTTTACCGAACCCAAAAGTTCGATCAGATTTCGCAAAGACTTCTCCTGATTGATAACACTTTTTACCAGCGGAACCAAAATTTTATCCTGCTCTGCCTTGGGCAGGCCGGTGGGTGGATAGTCGTGAATCATGGCGCAGTTCAGGTACAAACCCTCGATAAAGGCACCGGCGGCAAGAAGGGCAGCTTCCTTTTGCTGCTGATTGGATTTGAGCAGACTGGAAGAATGCCCCAGAGATGTTTCGGCTATCGCCAGAAGAGAATCGCGGTTGACCAGGTTTTTTTCCAGTCGGTCAACCAAAACCTGATCGAATGCCTGAATAATACCCACCTTATCTGCAAGTTTTTTGCTGGCCAGAAAGGTATGGAGGGCTTCGCGGGTCTGATCGTAAACGGCCATGTAGGCCACATCAGCCCCATACATCCCGATGTTGAAGGCGGCTTTGGAACTGTTGCCTGATACCTTTTCTGCGCTGGAAACGGGATTCAGCAATTTTGGCTCATATTCGGCACCTGTCCGGGATATCAGATTCGGGATTTCTGAAAAACGGGGAAGCCCCGCCATCAGCTGTTCTGCAGCTTGTGAGGCCTGATTTATCCCGGCAGCGGTATTGGAATCGAGATTTTGCTTTTCTTCTTTTGGTGATTCTGAACCGCAGGAGGATAGAAAAACCACCAAAGCCAGACTGCCCGAAGCGAAAAAGCTGTTGAATTTTGAAAACATAGGGGAATGTTCGTTGGATATTTCGGCCAATAATGCATGGTTTAAATCTAAAATCCAACATCTCCGCTCGGTCAGGCATGGGAAGAATATGGCTAATCCATTGTAATACAACATTATACGCCATCAAGGGACGCTTTTTTTAGGCATTTGCAAAAGAAAAACTTTTAGCCATTGGGCATGATTCTCCCTTACTCCGGCAGCAGGGCCTTTC
>JBIKMV010000070.1:0-12610 GCA_044359055.1 Catalimonadaceae bacterium | reverse complement strand
GGAGTTTTGGCGGCCTATGGGGTTTGCCCCTGCAAATCGGGTGACGGGAGCAGCAGAGGCCCTCTAACTCTGTTTCAAGCGTGTTTTTGGTTCTAAAATCCTCTCATTTTCAGCGGCTTTGGTACAAACAATTCGTAGGAGTTCATCCATTGAATTTCAGATACGATTAAGGTTTTTTAAAACATTCCAGATTTCCATTTCAAATTGAAAATCCTGAATGTACATGGCATCCAATGCCTGTACAACTTTTTCATTTGCCTGATTTCCGGCCAAATGCCGCATCGTGAGAATGCCGTCTTTGACCCCAAAATTCCGAAGGTGGTTTTCGGCAGGGCCTATCCAAGACTTTTTTCCTGAGATTACCTCAGCAAGGGCCCGGAAAAAACGGGTAACAGAACCAAGTTTCCAGAATAAAATGGGGAAAAGGGGAACTAGAAGAAGACAAATCGTAAGATCGGCCAGCCGCTTCAGCCGGAGATTGTAGGGCCGGCATACCGCCGGAATGGTGTCTGACTGAAAAACAAGACCCCTCTTGTTCTTATCCGAACTGCAAACCACAAAATTTGAATTGTGGCCGAGAAATGAAAATCGGATTCCAGAATGCTTCAGTCCTCCGATAAGGCCAAGTGTTTCTCCGGCAGAAATTCCAGCAAGACAAAACAGTACCTGATCAATGCCGAGACGGGCAGAAAGGTCAGAAATGTCTGCGGTGGTTCCCAGTTTTCTTTCGCCGGAATCATTCTCCCGACCTACCCAGCCCACTATCGCATGGGTCTGATCTGCAGGAGGAAAAATGGTTTTTACCCTCTGAAATTCACTTTCATTTCCTACCACCAGCCATCTCGAGCCCGGGTTGGAATTAAACTGCACTTTTCGGTTTCCAAGCCAGCCGGCCAGAATAAACCTCCCGCTTACCGAGATGTATGTCCATACGGCCCCCAGCAATATCAATCCTTTCGAAAACCGGTAATCATCAAAAAAATTGGTAATCCCGCTGATGAGAATGGTTCCAAGGGCAATGCCCTTTATGATGGACTGATGGCCATAATGATCTGAAAATCGGCTTACAAAACGGGTAGAGCCAATCCAGATTATCAGATAACCCGGAATAAGCAACCGAATGAAAATTTCGGGGTACATACCCGGTAAACCTTTGAAATTCAGTTCCCACCAGTTTTTTATAAATACCATGCCCACCCAGGCAATGGCAAATTCAATGGCAGCACTGCCAATCCATTTCCAGAATCGGCTGACCAGAGCCACAAATGCCCGCAGCCCGATGCCCAGATATATGAAAACCGAAAAAAGGAAGTGCCGGCTGAAATGTTTGCCCGAAAACAATAGCATGGCTTTGTAAAAATGCCGGACAAAGGAAATACTGCCCCTTTTGGTGCTTTCGCCCTTGAAGTGGATAATGCTGACCTCGGGCACATAATAGTTGCGGAATCCGGCCTTCTGAATCCGGTAACTCAGGTCTACATCTTCACCATACATGAAAAATGATTCATCCAGCGGGCCGGCCATATCCAGGGCAGTTTTGCGGATGAACATAAAAGCCCCGCTGAGAATGTCCACATCCGCAGTTTTATTCTCAGGGATGTAACTCAGGTGGTAGCGGCTGAATTTATCCGAGTCCGGAAACAGATAACTCAATCCGAAAGCCTTGCAAAACGATACCCAGGGCGTTGGCAGGCCCCTTTTGCTTTCCGGAAGAAATGTTCCGCTTCCATCCAGCATTCTTGCCCCCACACTGCCGGCTTCCGGGTGTGCCTGCATAAAATCCAGACAATTCCGGATGCTGTCTTCCGGAAGAATGGTATCCGGATTCAGGAGAAGCACAAAGTTGCCTTTGGCAATTCGAATACCCTGATTATTGGCTTTTGAAAATCCGGAATTCTCCTGGTTTTCTATGATTATTGCTTCCGGAAATTTGCTTTTCACCATGGCTACAGAGCCATCGGAGGAGTGGTTGTCTACCACCAGAATCTCAGAGGAAATGCCCTCAAGGCATCGGAAAACTGAGCGAAGGCAGAGCTCCAGAAAATGCTCTACATTGTAGTTTACGATGATAACCGAAACCTCTATGGATCCCAAGGTGCTGACTTAAGAAATTTCGATTGAAGAAGAATCGGGCGGACAGCAAAGTCCTGACCAAAAATTCCGGCAAAGGAGATCTGCTGAAATTTTTTGTATCTGTTGCTGAACTTTCATTGTGACACAGGAAAGGTGGCTGCAAAAGAAAGCCCTCTTGCGAGGGCCTGTAGCATTATCTTTTGTCCCGGGGAACATAATCGCGGAGTGTGGCACCGGTGTAAACCTGCCGGGGCCTGCCGATGGGTTCCTTGGAGGCATTCAATTCCTTCCATTGGGCTATCCAGCCGGGCAGTCTTCCCAGAGCAAACATGACCGTAAACATATCGGTTGGGATGCCCAATGCCCTGTAAATGATACCGCTGTAGAAGTCTACATTGGGATATAATTTTCTTGATACAAAATAGTCATCGGTGAGGGCAGCTTCTTCCAGTTCTTTTGCAATATCCAGAATAGGGTCATTTACTCCAAGTTTTGAAAGCACCTGATCGCAGGCTTTTTTGATGATTTTGGCTCTGGGGTCAAAATTTTTGTACACCCTGTGACCGAATCCCATCAGGCGAACTTCCTTCCTTTTTACCTTTTCCAGGTAATCCAAAGGACGGATTCCCATTTCCCTGATTTCATCCAGCATTTCTATAACTTCCTGATTGGCACCGCCATGCAGTGGTCCCCAAAGGGCATTGATCCCTGCAGAGATCGAGGAAAAAATACTGGCCCGTGATGAACCCACCATCCTTACCGTACTGGCAGAGCAGTTTTGCTCATGGTCGGCATGAAGGATGAGCAATTTATTAAGGGCATCCACCACGATAGGATCAGGATTGAAATCTTCCACAGGAAGGGCAAACATCATGTGGAGGAAATTCTGACAGTAATCGTAGTTGTTTTTTGGATAATTTACCGGATGTCCCATGGACTTTTTGTAGGCCCAGCCAACGAAAGTGGGCATTTTGGCGAGCAGCCGGAAAATATTCAGATTGGTATTTTCAGGAGTGGGATTGGCGACCGATTCGGGGTAAAATGCCGTAAGGGTACACACAAGCGAAGACAAAATACCCATCGGGTGGGCCGAGGCAGGGAAGCCATCCAGAATTTTTTTGATGTCTTCATTTACCAGAGTATGCATTTTTATCTGGTGGGTAAATTCATCATACTGGGCTTTGGTGGGCAGGTCTCCGTAGATGAGAAGATACGCCACTTCAATAAAATCAGACTTTTCTGCAAGCTGTTCTATGGGATAGCCGCGATACCGGAGGATTCCAAGCTCTCCATCCAGAAAGGTTACAGCACTTTTGGTTGCGCCTGTATTTTTATAACCCAGGTCCAAGGTAATGAGGCCGGTGGAATCCCTGAGATTGGAAATATCAATGGCTTTTTCGTTTTCAGTTCCGGTGATTACAGGCAGTTCTATCGTTTTTCCTTCGTAGGTGAGTTGTGCAAATGACATAAGAATCAGTCAAACAGAAGATTATCTTTTTTTGATTTATTTGGAATGGCAAATCTATTACAGAAAGCCCTGAATCAAAATATTGTTTGGAAAGAAAGGCCTGAGGCCTTCATTTTTTTATTGTCAGCCTTGGATAAGCGAATCTGAAACAGGCTTAAAGAAAATGAATTCTGAATGCTTATTTTTTCCTTAAAAAGAAAATCAAGCGATGTAGATTATGACAAACCCCAGGTTTTTTCTCTTCTCTTTCGGCTATAGATCAGCCGGGTGTGAAGGCGTCTTGCCCTGAAGATATTCCAAGTCAATAACCCGCTTATGGCAATAGTACCTATGACAATAAGACCAACAAGATCTTTATATTCTTTCATGTTCAAAAAGAAATTATAAAAAGATTGAAATAAGATCGCTGTACCCAATCCTCGCATGCGAAGACCGAAAGATCCGACATCGTCAGTATCGAAACCATACTTGCTCAGACCGGCATAAAAACCCATGGTTGTAGCGCAGGCAAGGGCTGCCGGTATAGAAATCAAAAGCCGCCAGGTTCCGGAATAGAATTCACTGCCGCTTAAAATGTACCAGGCATTTTCGCCGAAAGTAAATCCGAGACCAATCATCAGGGTTATCAGTATACCCGCAAGCGGCTCGTCAAACTCCCTCTGCCTGAAGGAATAGGCAACTATGACCATGTATTTGAGCAATTCGAATAATACCCCCAGAAACAGGCCATAGCCGATTTTGCCGAAAAGGGTATCAAGAGTATTTTCATCAAATCGAAATTCGGAGGCAGTATATTTTATTACCATTGCCGGAATTACGGGTATTATGGCAAGGATAAAACTGTTTACCATAACCTTTGGGTCATGGGAATTCAGACGGGCCTTAAATCTTCTGATAAATATCCAACCCAGAAAAACAGGAATTATCAGTGCAAGTAGATTAACCAAATTCATTTGAATTCCGTTGTCAAAATATTCTTCTATAATCGGCCGGTTACGGTCTGAAAGTTAATACCAAAATCAGAAAGTTCTTTTAAAACAGGCCTGTAAATTGATTTTTTGAGTGGCAAATGTAACCCCAAATCTTTAATGTGATTTTTCATTAACAATTTGGCAACAATTCCCAAAGGCAGCCCGACTGTTTTGGCCATAGCAGTCTTGTTTTCGTTTTCACCTTTCATGCCAAAGTAGGAAACTGTCTCATAATCAATACCTTCTATTTGGTATTGAAATAAGTGAATCATCACCACCAGGTCTTTATCTCCCGGTTTTAAGGCCCATTCCTCTACGATTAAATCCAATAAAAAATCGGCAGGAGTACCATTTCTCCTTTTCAATATTTTTTTTGAATCGGGTAAAAAGCCCAAATTCAGTATGTCCTGACGCATTTCCATGTCCGGGAGATGCCTTTCAAAAAAAGAATCAGAGATTCCCTTGAAGCGGGGAAGAAAGGTTTTCATGTAATCGAAATAAGTGGAGTTCGCAGGGAACTCAATCTTTGAGGTATCATCCGTCATGCCCAGCTGTACCAGAGCATTCCAGCGGGATGAAAATCCTTTTTTTCTAAGGGTTCCTCGTTTCAGATTCTTTATTTCCTGTAGTCCGTAGATTTCTTTGTAGGGAACAGAATCGCGGTTTGGATAGGCCTCAAAACTTCCCCAATCCGGAATATTAAGCTCTTCTGTTTCAGTAAATAACCTGTGGTAGGGCATCAGGACCTGCCGCCCGTTTTCAAGATACCTCGAGGTGCCTTTACCGGCATTCACCACATTTCCGGGATTCCAGGAGATTTTGTATCGGAAAGGATTGTCATCGTCTTCATCTGCCACAAGACCACCGCAATAAGACTGAAATCCGGTGATGCGGCCTCCTTTATCACGGATTTCATCCATGATTTCCATGGCCGACATATGGTCGATGCCGGGATCAAGGCCGCATTCATTCAGAAAAAACAGTCCCTTTGACTGTATTTCTCCTGCCATTTCCCGCATTGCGGGTGATTCGTAAGAGGCAGTCAGCAGGTGTGAACCATATTTCAGGCATGCCAAGGCGGCCTTTGGATGCAGGGGAGGAGGCAACAAACTGATGGTGATGCGGTGGCCCTCCACAGGAAATGGAAATTCTTCCTCAGGATTCTGAATCAAAAAGGTATCCGCAAAAGGCAGATTTTCCTTTCTTTTTTCCAGAATCAGGGGATCTGTATCGGTAATGGTAAATCGAAAATGCTCTTTTTCGGCCAGTTGGTTGAGGTATTCCAGCAGGGCCCCTGCGCTTCTTCCGGCACCCAGCACAAGAATCGGATTGTGACTCATGAAAACAATTCGGTATCTGAAACCCGATTTTTCTGTGAATTTTTAATTTGATAGAAATTTCGGACTGCATATTTGCCTCAAAAAACTAAGTATGAAAATAGCAGTGGTCGGAGCGACCGGTCTTGTGGGCACCGAAATGCTGAAGGTTTTGGCAGAATCCAGCCTGAAAGATGCTGATATTCTGCTGGTTGCATCGGAGAAGTCCAGAGGAAAAGAAATTGAATACCGTGGAAAAAAAATATTGGTTACCGGTATGGAGGATGCCATCCGTGCCCGTCCGGATTTTGCCGTTTTTTCTGCCGGCGGGGCCACTTCATTGCAGTGGGCAGCCAGATTTGCCGAAGCTGGTATTACCGTGGTTGACAATTCTTCCGCATGGCGAATGGACCCTGATAAAAAGCTGATTGTCCCAGAAATCAATGGGCATGAGCTTTCTCCGGACGACCGGATAATTGCCAATCCCAATTGCTCTACCATCCAACTGGTCATGGTTTTAAAGCCTCTGCACGACCGCTACAAAGTAAAGCGGGTGGTGGTTTCTACCTATCAGTCGGTTACAGGAACGGGCGTAAAAGCCGTTGCCCAGCTTATGGATGAGAGATCGGGCATCACCGATGGCCCGAAGGCCTATCCCCATCCCATAGATTTGAATGTTCTGCCCCATATCGATGTATTTCTGGAGAACGGCTACACAAAAGAGGAAATGAAGATCATCAACGAAACCCGCAAAATTCTGAACGACAATACCTTCCGGCTTACTTCTACTACGGTGCGCATTCCGGTTTTGGGGGGGCATTCAGAATCGGTAAATATTGAAACCGAAAATCCATTTGAATTGGAGGATGTGCGTTCGATTTTGGCCAGTTTTCCCGGTGTGGTGGTGCAGGACAGCCCGAAAGAGAACATTTACCCCATGCCCATCTGGAGCCAGGGTAAAAATGAGGTTTTTGTTGGCAGAATCAGAAGGGATGAATCGCTTGAAAACGGCTTGAACCTCTGGATTGTGGCCGATAACCTGAGAAAAGGGGCTGCTACCAATGCCATTCAGATTGTAGAATATCTGTCCGGAAAAACCTGGAGATAAACCGGGCAACCCATTCATTTACTGAAACATACTGCAATCTCTGCGGCAAGCCGGGCATTGTTTTTTACCAAAGCTATATTGGCCTGAAGGCTTTCACCACCTGTCATTTCTGAAACCGCCCTGAGCAGAAAAGGGGTTATGTCTTTTCCTCTGATTTGCTGTTTTTCCGCCTGAATCAGGGCCTCCTGTATGGTCCTTTCCATCTGCTCGAAGGGGATGTCCATTTCAGAAGGAATCGGATTGGCAATAAGCACAGAACCCTCGAGGCCCAGAGACCATTTGGCTTTCAGCAAACCGGCCAGTTCCGAGGGCGCATCGAGCCGGAGGGGAGAATCAAAGCCGGAAGTACGGGAATAAAAGGCAGGAAATTCCTTCTGTCCGAAGGTAACAACCGGCACTCCGAGGGTTTCAAGGTATTCCAAAGTAAGGCCGATATTCAGAATCGACTTTACACCTGCCGAAACAATGGCCACGGATGTCTTTCCCATTTCACTCAGGTCTGCTGAAATATCCATATTGTTTTCTGCGCCCCTGTGAACACCGCCTGTTCCCCCGGTTGCAAAAATCCGGATGCCGGCCATGGAAGCAATCCTCATGGTGGAGGCCACAGTGGTGGCGCCGGTAATTTTCTTACTGATTACATAAGGCAAATCCCGGATGCTGGTCTTCCACACATCCTTTTCCTTCGCCAGTATTTCGAGGTCTTTTTCTTCCAGACCGGCTTTCAGCTTTCCATCCATTACGGCTATTGTAGCCGGTTCTGCCCCCTTACTTCTGACCAAATCTTCCAGTTCGGCCGCCGTTTGCAGGTTTTGGGGATAGGGCATACCATGAGAAATAATGGTAGATTCAAGTGCCACAATGGGCTTTCCGCTGTCCTTTGCCTCCCGCACTTTCCGGGACAATTGCAGAAATGATTCAGTCATAAAATATTGAATGGACAAAGGAGAAGAAGATTTCCCGGAATTTAAAATGAGCCAATCCGGTCTGCTATGCTGAAATTCTGAAATTTGCCTCTCATCTTTGCTCCATGAAACCAAAGGGAATAGAAAAATTGTTTTTTCTGATTTACCTCCTTATACAGCCTCTGCCTGTATTGTTTGCGCAAAGGTCAGATAGCTTTAGTTTTCAGATTGCTAAACTCAAGTACGGCGGTGGTGGCGACTGGTATGCCAACAAAACATCCCTTCCCAATCTGATTGAATTTGCCAATCAATATCTCAGGCTTAATCTCAATCCTGAAGAAGCAGTTACAGAACCCGGAAGCATGGATATTTTTCAATATCCCTTTGTTCATATGACGGGTCACGGCAATGTGGTTTTTTCACAGGAGGAAGCCAGGAATCTTCGAAAATATATGCTGGCAGGCGGTTTTCTCCACATCGATGACAACTTTGGCATGGATAAATTTATCCGAAGGGAAATGAAAAAAGTCTTTCCGGAGCTGGATTTTGTGGAGCTGCCTTTTACGCATCCGGTTTACCATCAAAAATTCAATTTTAATAAAGGCCTGCCCAAAGTGCATCAGCACGACGGAAAACCGAGTCAGGGATTCGGACTGCTATGGGAAGGGAAACTGATTTGCTTTTACAGCTATGAATGTGATCTGGGCAATGGCTGGGAAGACCAGTCCGTTTACAACGACCCTGAATCAATTCGCCAGCAGGCCCTGCAAATGGGTGCAAATCTGCTGTCTTTTGCCCTGACACGATTTAACTGAGAAAGACATTCCGGTCTTTCATTCTTTTGTTTTATTCTTAAGGCCCCCAAGTCCTGATTGTGTTAAATTTCTGAAATGCGGAGCTACTCAAACCTTAAAGCCTCCACCGGATCGAGCCGGGATGCTTTGATGGCTGGCCACAGACCGGAGGAAATTCCTACCACAACGCATAGTACAATTCCGAGACTCATCCATGTCCAGGGTATGATAAAGCTGCTGTTTCCAATCAGGACAGAGACTGCATTGCCGGCAGAAATGCCGAGCAAAACACCCAGAATTCCACCTATAAGGCAAATGGTAACGGCTTCGGTAAGGAATTGCATTCTGATTTTGAAGGGGGAGGCGCCCAGAGCTTTGCGCACTCCGATTTCATGGGTTCTTTCGGTTACCGATACCAGCATAATGTTCATTAGGCCGATAGACGCTCCAAGAAGGGTAATAAGCCCGATTCCAAACCCGGCTATTTGCAAAAAACCTGTAATATCCCGGATGGAATCGGCGAGGGATGCCGATTGTACAATCTCAAAAGAGTCGTCTCTGCCGGGCAAATCGTGCCGGACAGTGCGCATGATGCCTCTTGCCTCATCCATTGCCGAACTCAGGGAGGCCTGATCCTTCACCACGGAGGTAATTTCGTAGCTGAATTCCTGACCGGCACCCATTTGTTCTGCTTTTTTTATAGGAACCACAAAAGCCCTGTCGGCCCCGCTGCCATTGGCCACAGAACCTGTCTTTTTCAAAAGGCCCACTATTTTAAAAAACTGTCCCTGGGCCTGAATGACTTTATTTAGCGGGCTTTCGGTGTAGAAAAGGGTTTGAGACAATTCTGGGCCGATTACACAAACCGGCATACCAAATTCCATTTCTTTGTCTGAAAAAATCCTGCCCTCATCCAGGTCGAGCCCTTTGGCATAAAAGGCATTGTCATCGCCCCCGAAAACACTGATATTGGGATTGCTTTTCCTTCGGCCGTATTTCACTTCAGTATTCCATGAAACCCTGACATAAATGGCCACGGTGGCTTTTCCTGCCATCTTGTTTTTGAAACGCACGGCCTCTGCATAGGATATTTTGGAGTATTTCCGGCCTTCCATACCGTGCCTGCGCCTTCGGCCCCTGTTGTATGCAGAGATATCGAATGAGGTGGCTCCCAGGTCTTCGGCCCCTTCATAGACAGAAGCTTGGATGGCATCAATGGCCGTTAAAATTCCCACCAAAGCTGTAATTCCAATCCCGATGATGAGTGCGGTGAGGGTAGCCCTGAGAGGATTTGCCTTTATGCTGGCAATGGCTTCAAAAAAGTTGGTAAAACTGAACACTTCAGAAAATCAGAACCCGAAAGTAATGAATTGCCGGCTTTCAACAGCAGGATTATTTGAAGGGAAAAATCCGCTGATAAGCAGCCGGAATGCAGGTCTGGACAGATTCTGGATTTTTGACGCTTTCTGAAATTTGGGTAGGATGCTTCTCAGTCTGATGATACTGAATTCATTATGGCAAATACCAATATTCAGCATCCGGAATGAAAAAGAGGCAGGATTTAAATTAAACTTTTACCCATTTGGCAACCAAGCCCTTTGCTGAGTTTTCAGATTCGAAAGAAACTGTAGCACCCAGTTTGATTTTGCCCTGAACAGCGCTGAGATGGAAGAAAATATTATGGCCGTTTCCATTTTCCTGAATAAAACCATAGCCCTTGGTTTCATTGAAAAAAGTCACTTTTCCGGTTTGGATTTCATCGGCCTCATCGCTTTCAGACCTTCTGGCTATTCCGATTTCAATGTCTTCAGCTCTTGTGGCTTTTTTCTTTTTTGGATCGGGAGGTGTGCTGCTCAGGTTGCCATCCTCATCCACATAAGCCATCATTTCTTCAAGGCTTTGTCCCGGTTCGGCATTTGCCTTTCGCATGGCCATTTTCTCGGCCTTGTCCTGACGCTTTTTTAATCTTTTTTTCTCTTTTTCTTTTTTGTTAAAGGTAATGGCCATGAAAATGAATAAGGATTTAACGGATATCCGGGATTCGAAAAACCGATGACTAAAATTCGCTTTCAGGAAAACCAGTGTACAAAATTGCTCTTTTTATTTGAAAACCCTTTTTTTATTTTTTGAATAAAATATAAAATACTAATTTTCAATTAATTATATTTAATTTTATGAAACACTCAAAAAGAGGGAAGCCATTTCAGCAAAGTTATTCTTTTGAATTTTATCTCACTTCTGATTATTATTGTAATAAAAAAACCATCATGAAATCAACAGAAATCCGCCTGATTCTATGCCTTTTTTTAACACATCTTTTTATACCGTACACTGTCTGGTCCCAGAATCCTGAGCTCAGGGTTCTTCAATTTCAGCAGAACGGAAAAGCCGTTTTGGTGGGGGGCAAGGCCGAATTTTCCATTCCCTCAGGATTTAAGTACCTCGATTCTAACCAGAGTTCCTATGTTTTGCAGCAATTGTGGGGTAATCCTCCGGGCAATTCATTTGGCATGATTTTTCCCGGATATGCCAATGATACCTTTCCTTCCACATGGGCCATTGAAATTTCCTATTCTGACGAAGGCCATATAGATGACGAAGATGCCAGTGAAATTGACTATGAAGAACTTCTGGAACAAATGAAAGAAGCCGCTGTAAATGAAGGAGAATCAAGAAAAAAAGCTGGATTTCCGGCCTATGAAATTGTGGGTTGGGCTTCGCCGCCGTTTTACGATTCCCGGCACAAAAAGCTGCATTGGGCTAAACTCCTGAATTTTGAGGGGGATAGCAGTCCGACTTTGAATTACAACATCAGGGTCCTTGGTCGCAATGGAGTGCTGGTCCTTAATGCCATTGGTTCACCTTCCGATCTTTCGGAAATCAATCAAAGTCTGTCCGGTATTTTGAAAGGAATCAATTTTACTCCCGGAAATGCCTATGCCGATTTTCAGGAGGGAATTGATAAAAAAGCATCCTACGGCATTGCAGGACTGATTGCGGGTGGTATTCTGGCAAAAACCGGTATTCTGGCCAAAATGGGCTTGTTTTTTGCAAAATTTGCCAAACTCATATTTGTAGGAATGGCCGCAGGTGCCGGTGCGCTATGGAAACTGTTTACCGGCAGGAAATCAGCCAAAAAGGAGGAAGAGCCTGCTTTGCCGGTGCCAGCAGATGGGCACCATCCAAATGAACCTGAAACAGAAGATCCGGAAAAAGGAATTTCCTGATAGTTGTTAAAAGCCTAAAATCCGGCTTTTTATTATTTCATCAGTTTGGCATTCAGCCCGAAGCCGAAATACCCAATTGAACCGAGACCGCCTTCTGCAAATACCCCGAACTTGGGTGCGGGATGCCAGCGCAATCCCATTACCACACCATATTGGGCTTTACTTCCTTCCAGAAATTCAGGACCTGATCTGGCCCGATCATCCACATCCCATTTGCGGTTGTAGATTCCCCCAAATGCTGTGGTGTACAAATCCCAACTGATTATATTGAGTACCTCTCTGAACATATCATTGAACACATCAGACCAATGCAGCGTTAATCTTAATCCTCCGGTCATTCCGGTGAACTTGCCTTCGAGATTCTGATTTCCGAAAATAAAATTGTAGCTGCTGTTAAAATATCCGAAGTATCCTCCAACAGCCCAGTGATCATCGAATGAATAATCAGCATTCAGCTGAAGGGGCATCAGTCCTTTCCTTGTGCCGAATTCGGGATAGTCTATAAATCCAATTCCGCTTTGCAGACCAAGCCAGAGGGCCCCTTGCCGATAGGGCCATTTTATTCCAACATTCGGCATATCGATCCCCAGAAAATCTCTTTGGATGGAAGGTGGTGGAATGGCTGCTTCCGTTTTACAAATGGATGAGCCCAGAAAAGCCAAAGAAAAAATAAGGCAATACCAGCTTTTTCCGGCTCTCTTAAGGTTGGTTATAAAATTCATTTTCAAATTGTTATGGTCATTTTTAA
>JBIKMV010000069.1:0-12632 GCA_044359055.1 Catalimonadaceae bacterium | reverse complement strand
CGCCTCCAAAGTTTATCTCTATCACAATGCCAGGGTAGATTACACCAACCTGACCCTCACCGCCGAATACATTGAAATAGATCTGAAGAAAAGCCTGGCTTTTGCAAGAGGCAAAGAAGATACCACAGGAAAACTTTTGGGCAAGCCCGTGTTTACCCAAGGCTCCGATAAGTATGCTGCGAACGCCATGACCTACAATTTTAAGTCGAAACGGGCTAAAATTCAGGGCATTGTAACCCAGCAAGGCGAAGGCTACATCCACGGAGAATCAGTGAAAAAGACACCGGAAAACGAAATGTATATCCGGGATGCGCAATACACCACATGCAATCTGGAGCATCCTCATTTTCACATTCAGGCAAGCAAAATCAAACTGATTCCGAATAAGAAACTGGTATCAGGGCCATTCAATCTCCATTTTATGGATGTGCCCACACCCTTTGGTTTCGGATTGGGTATTTTTCCCACGCCGCAAACCGCTACCTCAGGCATCATTGTGCCTACCTACGGAGAGGCACTGGACAGGGGATTTTTCCTTCGAAATGGCGGATACTACTGGCATGTAAACGATTATGTGGACACCCGTTTTTTGGGCGATATTTACTCCAAGGGAAGCTATGGCTTTTCGGTAATTGCCAATTATAAAAAGCGATACAGCCTGAGCGGCAATGTAGACCTCCGCTACAACAAAAGAATTGCCGGCGACGACAATCTCAGCCCTGTAGGCGAAGACTTCTGGATCAACTGGAACCACAACCCGGAAACCAGAGGAAGCTCTTCGTTTTCGGCATCCGTCAATTTGGGAACCTCTACCTTTAATGAGCGCAACTCATTCAGCACCAACAACTACCTGTCTTCCACTTTCAGTTCCAATGTGTCATACTCCAAAACCTTCAGGGGAACGCCTTTCAATATGGCCATCAATGCCCGGCAGCAGCAAAATGTGGTGAGCAAACAAATAGACCTCGATTTGCCCACTTTCAACCTGAACATGAACCGCATTTTTCCATTCAAAAGGGCAAGCAGTTCGGGTAAAACCTGGTATGAAAAAATCGGCGTGGCCTATACCATGGCCCTCCAAAATTCACTTACAAATAAATTTTCGAAAAGTGCTTTCCTGGCCAAACCCGATAAGCCCGATACCATCCTCGCTTTTGAGCAGCGAAACCTCAATACCCTCTTTCGGGGCATGAGAAACGGCATGCGGCATTCCATTCCGGTATCTACATCATTCAATGTTCTGAAATACCTTCAGGTGGCCCCCGGTTTCAATTACGATGAAGTCTGGTACCTGCAACGGCTGGATTACAACTGGGACCCGACCCGAAAAGCCCTCATTACAGATACCCTGAGGCAATTTTCAAGGGCATACAATTTCAACACCAGCGTGTCTTTTCAAACACGGGTTTATGGCATCTTCTTTATCAGAAAAGCGGGTATCGAAGCCATCCGGCATATCATGAATCCGACCATCGGACTGAGCTACAGGCCCGATCTTTCGGACCCACGGTTTGGGATGATGAAAGAGGTGCAGGTTAATGAAAGCGGGAAAACAGAAAAACGGAGTCCCTTTGCCAATGGAATTTTCGGAGGCACACCTACCATAGGGAAAACAGCAGCCCTCAGCTTTGCCCTGAACAACACCTTCGAAATGAAGGTGAAAAACCGAAAAGACACCACCGGCAAAGAGCCCTTCAAAAAAATCAACCTGCTGGACAATGTAAACCTTTCTTCTTCCTACAATCTGGCAGCAGATTCTTTTCAGCTTGCTCCTGTTACCTTTTCAGCGAGAACAACGCTGTTCGAAAAACTCAACATCAACATGAGCGGCACACTGGACCCCTATGCCTACCGGGCACCTGTGCTGGATGCCAATGGCAAAACCCTTGTGGCACAGCGCAAAACGCCGACCTATACCTGGAATGCCGGGCGGGGCATAGGTCAAATTTCTTCCTTCAACATTGCCCTCAGCACCAGCCTGAATCCAAAAGCCAGAGATAAAAAAGTACTGCCCCGCAAAGCCTTGAACCCGCAAACCGAACGGGAACTGGAATTTATCAACAACAATCCTGACCTGTATGTGGACTTCAACATTCCCTGGAACCTGAGCATTTCCTACAATTTTACCTACAACAAAACCGGATTTGACAAAGCAGCTCTTGTGCAGTCCATGACCTTCAGCGGCGACCTGAATCTGACTCCGAAATGGAAAGTAGGCTTCAACTCGGGATACGATTTCATCAACAAAACACTGGTTTATCCCAACATCAACATCTACCGTGACCTGCACTGCTGGGAAATGCGGTTCAACTGGATTCCGACCGGTACCCGGGGATCCTATTCCATCGATATCAATGTAAAAGCCTCTGTGCTTCAAGACCTTAAACTAAGCCGCCGCAGAAGCTGGTTTGACAGATAATCTCAATTCAACAAAATGACACCGGAAAACAAATCTTATTTTATTCACGAATCTTCTTATGTGGATGAAGGAGTAGAAATTGGAAAAGGCAGTAAAATATGGCATTTCTGCCACCTGATGGGCCCATCCAAACTGGGAGAAAACTGCAACCTGGGTCAAAATGTAGTGGTATCGCCCGAAGTGGTACTCGGCAACCGGGTGAAGGTGCAAAACAATGTGTCTATTTACACAGGGGTAATATGTGAAGACGATGTATTTCTGGGGCCAAGCATGGTGTTTACCAATGTGTACAATCCCCGAAGTGCAGTGGTGAGGAAAAATGAATACCGAAAAACCCTGGTAAAAAAAGGGGCTACCATCGGGGCCAATGCCACCATTGTTTGTGGCATCGAGATCGGGAAATATGCCTTTATCGGAGCGGGTGCGGTGGTGAATAAAAATGTACCCGACTTTGCCTTGATTGTGGGCAACCCCGGCCGCCAGATCGGCTGGATGAGCAAGGCCGGAAGAAGGCTGCATTTTGATGAAGAAGGCATTGCTGTTTGTCCGGAAGGGCTTGATAGCTACCGCCTTATTGATGGCAAAGTGGTGTCTCCGGATTGATGGCCGGGATTGCCGGGTTGCCTGAAAATACGGTTTTTCAATTACAGCACTCTGGGCAGCCAATACCTCGGAGAAGCATAGGGCCGAAGGCTGCGGTCGCACATTTTCAAAAGGGTATCTCCTGAAATTTCAAAAGCCTGTACCCCTTTTTCCTGAAGAGAATCTAAAAACAAAACACTGCTTTTAGGGCGGACATTCCACCGGCCGGTGGTGCTGAAGGTATAGTCAAAAATGGGTTCTTTACCCAGATAAACGATTGACTTCTTGTAAGTGGAATCGGATTTGAAATCGATTCGGGTAAGGATGCCGGGGCAATCGGCACAGGGCAGGGTATCCTGATAAGAACCCATCCAGGAAGGAATCTCCCTGAAAACCATTTTACCCTCTTTGGGTCTGGAATCGGTTCGCTTTGATTTTCGCTCCTCTCCGCAGGCCCATACCATACCCGCAAGGGTGCCCATGAGGACAATTCGGGTGAATTTCGGGAAACGCAGAAAGGGCATAAAAGGATTTTTGAAAACGCAATATTTTCAGGATAATTTCCAAAAGCAAAAAATACAGCCGGATATCTGTCAAAACAATACTAAAGCGACTGATGGTCCACCAATCTTTTGTACATGCCTCCCAAGGCGAGCAGGCTTTCATGGGTTCCGCTTTCTACAATTTTTCCTTTATCGAGCACCAGAATCTCATCGGCATTCTGTATTGTGCTGAGCCGGTGGGCAATGACGATGGAAGTGCGGCCCAGCATCAGATTGGCAATGGCCTCCTGCACCTGTTTTTCAGATTCGGTGTCGAGGGCAGAGGTGGCCTCGTCGAGCAACAGGATTTGGGGATCACGGAATACAGCCCTTGCAATGGCAAGCCGCTGCCGCTGTCCGCCCGAAAGTTTCATGCCGCGGTCGCCGATGCGGGTATCATAACCGGCCTCCGTTTTGATAATAAATTCATGGGCATTGGCAATGCGGGCCGCCCGTTCCACCAATTCCTGGGTGGCATTTTCCTTACCGAATGCGATGTTGTTGAAAATGGAATCGTTAAACAAAATGGTGTCCTGACCCACCATGCCGAAAAGATGCCGCAAATCGCTGATTTTTAAATCTTTAATATCGGTACCATCGATGGATATACTGCCCGAACCGGCATCGTAAAACCGAACCAGCAGATCGAGCATGGTAGACTTTCCACCGCCTGAAGGTCCCACAAGCGCCAGCGTCCGGCCCCGGGGTACCGAAAAACTCACCCCGCTCAACACCTGCCTTTCGCCATAGGAGAAGGATACATTATCAAAGCGAATTTCCTCCTGAAGCTTTTCCAGTCGCACGGGATTCTCCTTTTCTTCTATGATGATTTCGGTATCTAGGATTTCAAATATGCGGTTTCCAGCGGCAAGGCCCCGCTGCAGGTAGGAAATGGAATTGGCCATGGTTTTGGCCGGACTCAGAATCTGGGAGAAAATAATGATGTAGGTGATGAATTGGGAGGCGTTGAGCCCGGAGTCTCGGGAAAGCACCAGATGGCCACCATAAACAATAATCCCGATAGCCGACAAGACACCCATGATTTCAGAAGCCGGAGAGGCCATTTCACGCTTGTTAAGCCAGTTTTTCAGATAATTTCTGAAGTCCGTATTCAGAACTTCGAACTTGTTTTGCACAAATTTTTCTGCATTGAAAATTTTCACCACCCGCAGGCCTGAGAGCGTTTCTTCGGTGAGGGCGGTGATGTTTCCAAGCAGCTTCAGCCCGTCGCCGCTTTTCAGCCTCCGGCTGATGGCATTTATAATCAATCCGGAAACGGGCAGATAAATAAGGGTGAAAAAGGTGAGGGTCTTTGAAATGGTGAAAAGAAAAATGAAAAATCCAATGATAAGCAGGGGATCCCGGAAAAGGCTTTCCAGTGACTGAAGTATATAAAATTCAATTTCCTGTAAATCATTGCCAATCAGATTGATGAGATTGCCCTTGCGCTGGTTGTTGAGGTAGGCAACCGGCAACTCTGAGTATTTTTTGAAGATATGGCTCCGGATGTTTTTCAGCAGGGTAACCCGCATCCGGGTATTGACCCGCTGTGACAGATACTTGAAGGTATTGGCCAGCAGGATAAAACAAAAAATAATGGCACAGATAAAATAAAGAGCAAAATCAAGGCCTCTTGTTTTTATCAGGCCATACATATAGAAATTGAATACACCCACCAAATACTGAACATTGAGCTGAAAATCAGGCATTTCCAGATTTTCAGGGACCTTCACATTGCCAAATAGCACATTGAGCAGGGGGATGAGCAGGGAAAAGTTAAATACCCCGAAGACCACAGCCAGAATGGCCCAGAGGATATACTCGGGGAGAAAATGGCCGAAAGGTCTGGCATAGGAGAGAATCCGACGGAAGGTTTTCATGATGGCTTATCGTCGGATGATGGCTCCCAGTTCATTTTCCAGCCGCCGGATGATGCTGTCCATGGTTTTGTCTATCTGCTGATCGGTAAGGGTCTGATTTTCATCCTGCAACACAATATTCATGGCATAGGCTTTTTTGCCTGCTTCTATTTTGTCGCCCATGTACACATCGAATACCGAAATGTGGCGAAGCAGATTTTTTGCAGTTCCCTTCACCAGTTTTTCTATCTGCTCAAAAGCAATCTGCCTGTCGATTACGGCCGACAAATCCCGGCGGACCTCCGGAAACTTCACAATCTCTTTCACCTGAAGGTCTTTTTTCGCCGCTTTCAGCAAGGCGGACCAGTTCAGTTCGGCTGCCCAGACTTTGGCTTTTACTTCTTTTTTCCGGGCTATTTCCGGTTTTACAAGACCAAATTCTCCCATGTTTTGGTTGTTCAGCCAAAGTGATTGTCCAAATGAAAAAGCAGATGAAATTTCATTTCTGAATTGAACCTGCTGAGTTCCGGTCCGATGCAAAAGGTTCTGAATCACTTTTTTCAAATAAAAAAAATCACTTTCCTGGTCCGGGCTTTCCCATGAGGATTCTTTGGTTTTTCCACTTAAAAACAAACCAAGGTGGTAATTTTCTTTTGTCTTATCTCCGGCTTTGCGATACACTTTACCAAGCTCAAAAAGCTGAAGGTTTTGTTGCCTGCGATTGATGTTATAGGCCAGCATTTCAAGGCCGGAAAAAAGCAGGGTCTGCCGCATTACCCCCAGTTCTTCACTCAGAGGATTGAGCAATTCTACATAGGCATCATCCTGAAATTCAGGCAAATCGGCTGTGAGATTTCGGTGGGTGAGCGAGTTGGTAATGATTTCGAAAAAACCATTGTCTGCCAGAAGTTGTGCAGCCCTGACCCAGAGTTTTTCACCTGCTGTACTCCCCCGGGAGGCAATATAATCCGAGCGCAGTTGGCCTTCTGTTTTGATGTTGTCCAGACCATACACCCGAAGCACTTCTTCGGCAATATCGGCCTCACGGTCTACATCTACCCGGTAGGCAGGTACGCTTACCTCAAAATCTTCTTCGAATCCGGGATGTCCATACGCATCCAGAGGCCTTGTCTGAATATCGAGCAAATTCAGAATCTGATACACCCTTTCGGTTGGGAGTTCTTCGCCGATGAGGCGGTTAAGATTGCGCCATTTCACGGTAAATGTTTTTGCAGAAACCGGGCTGGGGTACACATCATCGGCAGAATATACCACCTCACCGCCGGCGATTTCGGCTATCAGTTTGGCTGCCCTGCCCATGGCCCTCATCACCATATCTGGGTCTGCACCCCGCTCGAAGCGAAAACTCGAATCGGTTTTCAGGCTGTGTCTCTGGGATGATTTTCTTATCGTAACGGGTTGAAAATAGGCACTTTCCAGAAAAATATTCCGGGTTTCTCCGGTTACTCCGGAGCTCAGTCCGCCAAAAATTCCGGCCAGGGCCAGTGGCTTTTCGGCATCGGCAATGACCAGATCTTCTTCATGCAGGATGCGCTCTGTTTTGTCAAGGACCACCAGTTTTTCACCGGCAACTGCCTTTCGAACCACGATTTTACCCCCGGCAATCCGGTCAGCATCGAATGCATGAAGCGGATGGCCCAGTTCGTGCAGCACATAGTTGGTAATATCAACCACATTGTTGATGGGGTTCAGGCCGATGGATCTGAGTGCATCCTGCATCCATTCGGGAGAAGGCGTGATCTTTACATTTTGTATGTAAAGCCCTGCATACCTTGGGCAAAGTTCCGCTTCCCGGATTTCCAAAGAAACCGGAGACCTGTTATGGCCCTTTTCAAGCGGAAGCATATCAGGAAAAATGACCGGCCGGTTGAAATACGCCCTGAGGTCCCTTGCCACACCATAATGGCTCGCAGCATCTACCCGGTTGGGAGTCAGTCCGATTTCGTAAACCGGGGTGGCTTCCAGATTAAAATACCGGGCGGCAGGGGTTCCATTGGGCATTTCGGTATCCAGCACCATGATTCCGGCATGGCTGCTTCCCAATCCGATTTCGTCTTCCGCACAAATCATGCCCTCGGAGGCCATTCCCCTGATTTTGGCTTTTTTTATCACAAAAGGCTCCCCTTCAGTGGGATACAAGGTGGCCCCAACAAGAGCTACCACTACAGTTTGTCCGGCAGCCACATTTGGGGCTCCACAAACAATGGGCAGAGGATTTTCCAGGCCAACATCTACCGTAGTGAGGCTGAGTTTGTCAGCATCGGGGTGTTTTTCGCAGGTTAAAACCCGGCCAATCACCAGGCCTTCAAGATTTCCTTTTACTTTTTCAATTTCCTCCAGTGCTTCCACTTCGAGGCCGAGTGCGGTTAGTGCCTCCGAAATCCGGGCTGGAGATTCAGGCAGATAGATTAACTTCTGGAGCCAGGAATGAGATATTTTCATGCTTTAATCCGGGTATCGGGCAAAAACTGCAAGGACCTTATTTTGCCGGAAAGGGCCGCAAATTAAGAAGTTTAACAGGCAAAGCCATTATTAGGAATGTAAATCGGCATAGGTCCGGGATAAAAACAGGCTGTCTTCGGGGCATAACAGGCTTTCCGAACTTAGGAAATTCTGAAAGTTTTGTCTTCAGGAAATGATTTTTATTGGGCCAAAGCCACCATTTTTGAAGCCTATATCAAAACCCGGACATTTGGAAGATGGTGCAGGAAAAAGTACTGGAAATCATTAAGCAAAACGGACAGAAGGAAGCCTTTTCTTTTCAGAAATTTCAGCAATCGCTGGCCCGGAGTGGGGCTTCTGAAACCCAAATCCATGAAGTAGTAGAGGCCCTGAAGCCACAGCTGCATACCGGCATCAGCACCCGGGAGATTTACAGGATGGCATCGGCTATGCTCAAAAAGCAAACACCCGGCAGCCTGGCCCGCTTCAGCCTGAAAAGAGCCCTTCTTGACCTTGGTCCGAGCGGCTACCCTTTTGAGCGTTTTATAGCCTTCCTTTTTGAAGAAATGGGATTTTCAGCCCGCGTCGGTTTGATTCTACAGGGCAAATGCGTGGGCCATGAAATTGATGTAATGGCTACCCGGAAAAATGAGCTGATTCTCGTAGAGTGCAAGTTCAGAAATCAGGGTATTCATGTAGATGTGAAGGTGCCTTTGTACATCCACTCCCGGTTTCAGGACCTTCTGGACCATGGAGTTATGAAAAAACCTTTGGAAAATTTTACAGGCTGGATAGCCACCAACTCCCGCTTTTCGGACGATGCCATTTCATTTGCCCGGTGTAAAAATATTCAATTGCTCTCCTGGGACTATCCGGCAAAAAACTCGCTCCGGGAATGGATTGACCGCCTGGGCCTGTATCCCCTGACCTGCCTGAGCAGCCTGACCGTGGCTGAGAAAAAATATCTGCTGGAGAAGGAAAAGGTTCTGGTGCGGGATTTGGCCGGAGAGCCCAAATGGCTGGGAATGGCCGGACTTAGCGGAAGAAGGCTAATCAGTGCCGAATCTGAGATCAGGGGATTGTTACGAACCGGCCAATGAGGTGAGATTTGTACTATTTGATCCTGGTCCGGTAAACAGACCAAAAAAAGTTAGAGAAACTGATTGTATATTACCCAACCATTTCATTTTCATCCATATCTGGAAAAAAAAACAGGCTCCAAACGGAAATAACCGTCTGAAGCCTGTCTTCTTTTTTAAGTGCAATCTACTTTTTCGACTGCCTGCGTGACATGGCCTTTTCTTTCATCTCTTCCTTCATCTCCTGAAATTTGGCAAACTGGTCTGCATTCAGAACACCCTTTACCGTGCTGTAGTAATTGTCGTTGATCTCTTTCACTTTGGTCCGAAGGGTGCTTTTATCCTGAGCAAAAGTATTTCGGGCCTCAGAAATTTGCTTGAACCTGTCCAGATTGATAGCCTTGATGCGCTCCTGCTGGGAAGCATCGAGGCTCAGCTCGGTAGTCATTTTTTTGGTGAACCTTTCGGCTCTCCTTACAGGATCCATTTTTCCGTCTCCTGAAAGTTCCTGCTGCGCAAAAGCGCTGCTCAATCCGATGATAAAGGCAAAAATTGCCAACCAAGTCTTTTTCATAAGCATTTTTTGTAAATTGTTTTGTCTCTGATGAATTGCAAATAAAGAGGGTTTAATTCATCCAAAAAAAATACCGGAAACAAAACTTTTCAATGCAGGACCGGGTTTTGAAATTGCCCGGCATATCGTCCAAACTTTGCCATTGGTTTGAAAATGGCTTTATTTGCATCCATACTTTTTACAGGGAAATTCTGAATTCATTCGGATTGAATAGATTATGAAAAAAATTGCGGTTTTTACCTCAGGGGGCGACTCTCCGGGTATGAACGCTTGTGTAAGGGCTGCGGTGAGGTCAGCTGTTTACTATGGCCTTGAAATTTATGGTATCCGAAGGGGTTACAATGGCCTGATCAAAGGCGACATTGTAAAACTCGATTCCAAAGCTGTCAGCAACACCGTTCAGCGGGGAGGCACGATTCTCAAATCAGCCCGCAGCGAAGAATTTCGAACCCCGGAAGGGCGAAAGAAGGCCTATGAACAAATACAGCTCCTCGGTATCGAGGGCCTTATTGCCATAGGTGGAAACGGAACCTTTACGGGTGCCGATATTTTTTACAATGAATACGGCATTCCCACAGTGGGCGCACCGGGTACAATAGACAACGACCTGTACGGCACCGATTACACCATAGGGTTCGATACGGCTGTAAACACCGCATTGGATGCCATAGACAAAATCAGGGATACGGCAGACTCCCACGACCGCATTTTCTTTGTGGAGGTGATGGGCCGCGATTCTGGCTACATTGCCATACAATCGGGCATTGGAGGCGGCGCCGAACTGGTGATGGTTCCCGAAACGAGCAGCTCTATTGAAGAGGTAATCGAAACCCTGAAAGGCGGCTGGAACCGCGCCAAAACTTCTTCCATCATAGTGGTTGCCGAAGGCGACGAGGAAGGCGGAGCTCAGGCTGTGGCCAACAGGGTGAAACTACATGTACCCTTTGCCGACATTAAGGTAACGACACTGGGCCATATTCAAAGGGGCGGAGCACCCTCCGCTTTTGACAGAATCCTAAGTTCAAGGCTGGGTATTGCAGCAGTAGAAGGCCTCATCAACGGAAGAAAAAATGTAATGGCAGGCATAGTAAACAACGAGGTGGTCTACACGCCGTTCAAAGAAACCATTACCATGAAAAAACCTATCCATCCGGACCTCATCCGCATGGTAGATATTCTTAGCATCTAAGCAATTGATTTAAAATGGGTTATGTTCCTTTTTTTGTGGTCATTTCAGGACTTGTTTTTCTGGTCGTTTCGCTGAATTACCATACCTTCAGAAATTATAAAAATGCGATTCTGGGTTCCATTGCCCGGATTCAGGAGGCAAAAAAACAGGTCCGGGCGGATGTGGATCAGCTGGAAAGCCTTTCGGTACCCGAACTGGAAGGATTTTGCGAAAACCTGTGTGCTTACCTTAGCGGCAAACTCAACAGCAGGTCACTGGATGAAAAACTACAATCGGTGAATACGGCCTTTGGCAAATTGTACAGTGAAATCGAATCGAAGCACCTGCAGGAAGAAATCCTGAAAAGCATCAATCAGAATGTTCAGACCATTTCCAGACTAAATCTGGAATTGAAAGAAAACCAGTCGGCCTACGAAAAACTGCTTGCAGAAAAACCTTATAGTTACATGGGCAGGCTGCTCAACTTTCAGCCGGTTGAGCTTCCCTGGGAGTGCAATACAGAGGCCAGCATTTCTTCCTGAGTCCCACCGCGAACTGAAATCATCCCCCCCTGTTTTTGAAACCAGGTAGTTTGCCTTTTAGCAAAATTTCGGGTGTGCTGCTTTATTTTATCCACCGCCGTTTCGCGGCTGAAAACGCTCTGCATGGCTTCGAATATCTCCTGATAGCCAACCGTTTTCAGGGCATTTAAGTCCCGGAATTGAAACAGGGAGGCTGCCTCTTCCCATAAGCCCTGCGCCATCATCAGGTCTACTCTGCGGTTGATTCTGTCATAAAGAACCGGTCTGGGCCAGTCTATCCGGTACTGACTGAGGCTCCAGTCTTGGGGCCAGTCAGGGACAGTTTCGGCAGGCTTTCCCGCCATGAGCCATTCCAGCGCCCTGATTACCCTGCGGGGATTGCTTAGGTCGGTATTTTGTGCAAGGGCAGGGTCCCGTATCTCCAGTTCCTTTGCCAAAACAGGAAGTCCTTCCGAAGACCACCTCCGGTGGAGTTCCTGCCTGAGGGTTTCATCGGCGGGTTTACGGTCAATTCCTTGCAGGAGGGCCTTCAGATACAAGCCGGTTCCTCCGCAAATGACAACCGTATTTTTTTTGGCAAAATACTCCTTGAGAAAAGCGAAGGCTTCCCGCCCGAATTGTCCTGCAGAGTAAGCCTCATGAATGGAAACATGGCCCACAAAATGATGAGGCACGGCACTCAGTTCATCCGGTGTGGGGCGGGCCACACCGATATTCAACTCACGGTAAACCTGCCTGGAATCAGCAGAAATAATCTCCGCCTGATATTTTCGGGCGAGGCCAATGGCGAGGGCCGTTTTGCCGGAAGCTGTCGGTCCGGTAATGACAATGACATTTTTCAAGGCACAAAAAAACCCCGTCTCCGGGGTTTGAAAATGATTTTTTCGGAAATTACAATTTCTCCAGAGCCTCCTGGGTGAGGGGCTTGTTGATATATTTTTTTACAAAACTGCTTTTTTTTGCTTTGCTCAAATCCTGCGGATTGATGGATGAGGTAAGCATGATGATGGTGCAATTGTTCTTGATGTAATCCGAAAGTTTTTCAAATTCATCCAGAAACTGGAAACCATCCATCAGGGGCATATCAATATCAAGGAAAATAACCTCCGGAATTCCTACCCCGTTGGCAGACAATTTTTCCATGTTTCTCAAAAATTCAAGGGCGCCCTTTGCCCCGGTATGCATGAAAATGGTTTCAGCCATGTCTGCTGCCTCAATCATTTTTTGATTGATCAGGTTGTCAATCTCATTGTCGTCAATGAGCATGACGGCCTTGAACTTCTTATTGCCCATGTTTTTTTCTTTGCTAAGTAAAAAGTATTTTTTTTGACGCCTCAAGTTTAGGAAGAAATGTCCATCCAACAAATACCTGTACAACATCCGGATCAATAATTCTGTTATGAA
>JBIKMV010000068.1:0-12677 GCA_044359055.1 Catalimonadaceae bacterium | reverse complement strand
TGAAAAAGTTTACTATTGGATAGGAGAAAGAAACAAGCCCTATCAGGGACATGAAGCCGGAAAAAAAGAAACATTTTCAAAACTAAAAGATCTCATTCCAAAGGGAAAGACGATTTTACTCGACTATCAGCCTTGGGAAAATACAAGTGATATGATGGTCCTTCCGGTGAAAAACAATCAAAACCACCAGATTCGGTATATTATTCCTTATTATAAGGTAAAAACCATTAAACCAGATTATATTCTGGCCCGGCCATGGGCAAATCTGGCATTGCCGGTTTTGGAAAAAAACGGGTACTTTATTTTGTACCAAAATCCATAATCAGGCTCCTATCGGGCGCATTGGTTTTTTCCGCGATAGAATGGCGTAGACCGCCGGTATCACAAAAAGCGTAAGGAGAAGCGAAAATACTAGTCCCCCGATGATTACGATACCAAGCGGTATCCGGCTGGAAGCCCCTGCACCCAACGCCAGAGCTATGGGTAAAGCACCAAGTGCCGTGGCCAGGCTGGTCATGAGGATGGGCCGGAGCCGGGCCGCCGCTGCTTCTACTGCGGCTTCGGTTTTAGACAATCCCAATGCCCGCTTCTGATTGGCAAATTCCACTATCAAAATACCGTTTTTGGTGACCAGACCGATGAGCATTATCATCCCTATCTGAGAAAATATGTTCAGAGTCTGACCAAATAAAAACAAGCAAAACAAGGCACCGGCCAAGGCAAGTGGTACGGTTATCATGATGATGAGCGGATCGGTAAAACTTTCGAACTGGGCCGCAAGCACAAGATAAATCAAAGCTAGAGCCAGCCAGAAGGCAAAAAGCGTATTGCCTGAACTTTCGGCAAAATCCCGGCTTGCCCCGCTCAGGTCGGTTGCAAAAGAATCGTCAAGGACCCGTGAGGCGATTTCCTTCATGGCCTGGATACCGTCACCCAGGGTTTTGCCAGGAGCCAGACCGGCCGAAACGGTGGCCGACTTGTAGCGGTTGTAGTGAAAAATCTGAGGCGGGGCGCTTTGCTCCTCAAGGCTTACCAGATTGTCGAGCTGGATGAGCTCTCCCGATTTGCTTCTTACATACAAATTCCGGAGGTCCAGAGGCTCATCGCGGTTGCTGCGGTCAACCTGCCCGATTACCTGATATTGCTTTCCATTCATAAGAAAATAACCAAGCCGCCTTCCGCTTAAGGCCAGCTGAAGGGTGTTGGCCACATCCAGAACCGATATCCCCATTTCTGCCGCTTTCATCCGGTCTATGCTCACCTGCACTTCGGGTTTATTGAATTTCAGATTCACATCTACCCCCTGAAAAACCGGACTTTTATTGGCCTCTTCCAGAAAAGCGGGAAGCTTCTCACGCAACTTTTCGAAATTGAGGTTTTGGATTACAAACTGAACCGGCAGCCCGAATCTCCCCGATCCTCCGGCCGAAATGGTTTGCTCCTGCAGCATAAAAAGCTTTCCCTCAGGAAATTTACCCAACTTTTTGTTCAGGCCTTCGACTATTTCCTTCTGGCTTTTGTTTCGTTGTTCCGGATCTTTGAGCACCATGCTGATGATGCCCGAATTGACCGAGCCGGTTCCCGCCCAGGAGGGTGCTACAATCGTAACCACAATCCGCTGCTCAGAAACAGAATCTATCATATACCGGGTGGTGCGGTCCATGAAACTTTCAAAAGCATCGTAGCTTGTACCCTCGGGCATAAGGGTAGAAATACGGAATAAGCTGCGGTCTTCCAGCGGAGCAAGCTCAGAAGGCAACATTTTCCCTACAAAAAATATAAGACCAAAACAGAACACCAAAATGAACCAGGCCAGCCGTTTTTGTTGCATAAAGCCGCTGAGCATTTGGCGGTAGCCATTGTCCATGGCCACAAAAAAGGGCTCCGAAAAACGGTAAAACCGGGAGCGCTTGTGGTCGTTGCGGGAGAGTTTTACATTCAATACCGGAGTGAGACTCAGGGAAACCACGGCCGAAATCAGCACAGCACCGGCTACTACAATGCCAAATTCTCTGAACAAGCTTCCCACAAAACCGGGCAGGAAAACCACCGGTAAAAACACCACCGCGAGGGTGATGGAGGTAGAAATGACCGCAAAATAAATTTCATCGGAGCCTTCCCGGGCTGCGGTTTCCCGGTCTTTGCCCTCTTCCATTTTTTTGAAGATGTTTTCTGTGACCACAATGCCGTCGTCTACCACCAAACCCGTGGCCAGGACAATACCCAGAAGGGTTAAGACATTGATACTGAAATCCATCACATACATGATGAAAAAAGTTCCGATAAGGGAAACCGGTATATCAATCAGAGGACGGAAAGCAATGACCCAATCTCGGAAAAACAGATAAATGATGAGTACCACCAGAATGAAGGCCAGCAGAAGGGTTTCTTCGACTTCGGTGATGGAATTTTTCACAAAGCGGGTTTTGTCTACCGACACATCCACCACAAAATCTTCGGGCAGGTCTTTCTTTATCTGCTCCAGTCGCCTGTAAAATTCGTCGGCAATGGCCACATAATTGGCACCGGGCAGCGGCACCAGAGCCAGGCCCACGGCGTTTACATTGTTTTTTTTGATGGCGGTTTCCTCATTTTCGGCACCCAAAACCACATCTGCCACATCCTGCAGCCTGATGAGATTGCCGCTTTCTTCTTTGATGATGAGGTTCCTGAATTCCTCTTCGCTGCTGAGCCGGCCAAAAGACCGCACCGTAAGTTCGGTGGCATTACCGGCTACTTTTCCTGCAGGCAATTCCACATTTTCCCTGTCCAATGCATTTTTAATGTCCTGAGCTGCAATGTGGTAGCCGGCCATTTTCACCGGGTCGATCCACAGGCGCATAGAATATTTCTTTTCTCCGAAAACATTGACCGTGCTCACCCCTGGAATGGTTTGCAGCTTTTCTAGGATGACATTGGTGGCATAATCTGTAACCTCAAGGATGCTGCGGGTTTTGCTTTGCACCGGCATGATGATGAGGAAATCGCCGGAGGCATCGGCTTTGGATACCACCGGCGGGGCATCGATGTCCTGCGGAAGTTGCCGTACGGCCTGAGCCACTTTGTCCCGCACATCGGCAGCGGCCTGTTCCATTTCCACATCGAGGCCAAACTCGGCAGTAATGGTGCTGGATCCCTGATTACTTGATGAAGAAATACTCTTTATCCCGGCAATACCATTGATGGCTTTTTCCAGGGGCTCGGTAATCTGACTTTCTACGATATCGGCGTTAGCTCCTGTATATTGAGTTCTAACCGTGATGATGGGAGGGTCTATAGCCGGATACTCCCTAACCCCAAGTTTTTGGAAACCAATGGCCCCGAACAGTACTATCAGCACAGACATGACCACCGCCAAAACCGGACGCCGAAGGCTGAGGGAAGATAGACTCATGATCCGAAATACCTTGCTTTACCAGAAGAAAGAAACAAAGGTATTGGGATTAAATCCTGAAATGAAAATAAAAGCATGTGCAAATCAGGGGGGTGAGCATTTGTATACAGAAAGCCTGCAGCATTTTGCTTCAAATAATGATTGCATAGACTGCCTGCACAGAAGGGCCAAGGGGGGATGCATACCAAAGAAATTCAATAAAATTTACATCCCTGCTTCCTGATTTTTATTTGAAATGGGGTGCTGAACCTTGCTTTATTGCCTTTGCGGTTTTAACCAGGATTTTCTTCTACATCACGGGTTTTCAAAAGGCCCATCAATTGGTTAACCGTGCGCTGCATACCATCCGGAGAACCATCTAAAAAGATGACATTGCCTTTTGAGTATTCTCCGAACTGTTTTATTGCCTCGGTCCACATGCTGAACATGATGACACTGGTATCCAGATTGGCCTGTTGCATTTGCATGGCCGCCTGGGTCATACCTTTTGCCACCTCTTCCCTGAAGAGGGCAACGCCCTGTCCCCGCAAGCGGGCAGCCGTTTTTTCGGCTTCAGCCGCAATTTTTATGGCATTGCCTTCTGCCTCGGCGGCTTTGGTTTTGGTTATCAGCAAGGCCTGTCCTTCGTTTTCGGCAGCGGCTTTCAGGTTGTTAGAGGCCACCACCTGACTCATGGAGCGTACTATGGCTTCGTCGAAAGTAATGTCGTTTAGCTGCAAATCCTGGAGATGATATCCCCATTCCTCGAGCTGGCGATCAATTTGTTCTTTTACATATTCAATAATTTCACGCCGGAGCATCAGAATTTCCGCCTGTTTTTTGGTGGCGACAAAAGACCGGATAGACCCTTCAATGGTCCTCACCAGAGCCTGCATCAGGCTTTTTTCGTCAATAAATTTGAATGCTACATTCTGAATGGTGGATTCTTCCTGATTGAGAACCGAAAACAATAGCATAGACTTGAAATAAACATTGGCCTGATCAATGGTGATGGCTTGAAATTCCAGTTCAACCGAGCGGTTTTGAATGGAAATGCGTTTGTGTACCTGTTCTACTACAGGAATTTTAATATTGAGCCCGGGGTGCATAAGCCGCCGGTATTTTCCAAAAATGGTAACCACGCCGATGGTGCCCTGATTGATGGTTGTAAATACGCCAAATACAGGAAAAAAGAAGATGACCAAAACGGCTATTGCAACAATTAGGTAAAACATACAGAATTTTTTTTCAAAACTAAAAGATAATTACAAATCGGATTGCTTTTTCGTAAAAATCTCATTAAAGCATTGATGTTCAATTATTTATAAAAATCCGAAGTGTACTGCAAAATAAAGGAATGAAAAGTCTGGCCTGAAGGAGGATTAGGAAGATTTTAAAAAATTACAAACAGGAGCTGTTGTGCCCCAAAAGGATTGTTTTTTCAAATGCGATGAAATGAATTATCCCGGAATTGGTCGATAGGACTTCGCCAACAGACTGCTCAGATAACCCAAGGGTCAATCGTGGTATTGGATGCGGGTGTAGCCACAGAGGAAAACCTCAGGATGCTGGATGAGAAGGGCTACGATTATGTCTGTGTCAGTCGCCGAAAGGCCCATCCGGAATCGGATCCGAGCACCGAAACGGTTCAAAACCATTTGAGTCGCCAAGGCACTGAGCTTACCTTGAAGGGGGTGAAGGACAAAGGGTTAAAGGACTATTTTCTAAAAGTCCACAGTACCGCCAAAAAGGCGACGGAAGAAGGCATGAAGAACCTCTTTGAACAGCGCTTTGAAGAGGAACTGACCAAAATAGCCCAAAGTCTGGCAAAAAAGCACGGTGTCAAGCTGGCCGATAAGGTGCATCAGCGCATAGGAAGAGCCAAACAAAAATACCCATCGGTGAGCTCCTGGTACAAAATCGAAACCAGAGCCGGGAAAGATGGGCTGTTGCTGGCAATGACTTGGGAAAAGCAGGATGAGAAAAAGAAATCCGAGCTGGGTCATTACTTCCTTCGAACGAACCTTACCATGGATAATGAAGCCAATTTGTGGGATATCTACAACACAATCCGAGAGATTTAGTCGACTTTCCGTTGCCTGAAAACAGACTTGGACCTGCGCCAGATTTACCACAAAAACGACGATTCAACCAAGTCCCACCTGCATCTGGCTCTTTTGGCCTATTGGCTGGCAAACACGATTCGCTATCAACTCAAAGCCACGGGCATCAATCATTCCTGGAAAGAAATCACCCGAATTGCCAGCACCCAGAAAATGGTCACCACCCAAGCCAAAAATGCCCTGGACCAAACGGTCCAGGTAAAGGCCTGTTCGATACCGGAGCCCAAACTCACAGTCCTCATCGATGCCCTGGGATACAAACACATTCCCTTCAAACCTCAAAAATCTGTAGGACACAGACCTCCCCAGGAAAAAATCCTACCCACTTTCAGACAGAAAGTTATGGATGTATAGCTGCAACTTGGGCTAAAGAAAAACCTTCGGATTATTTCACCACCCACTTGCGGGTAATCTGCTGTGTGCCGGTTTGGATTTTGATGGTATACACGCCCGCCGGAAGTCCCGCCGGAAATCTGATTTCCCTTGTATCTGATCCGGACAAAGACGCCCGGTCTGATGAAATTACCCTGCCCGTCATATCTGTGATTTGCAGCCATGCCTGGCCGGCTCCAAAGCCTTTCAGCACCAAGACTGCTCCTTCGCTTTTTGCCGACGGATTGGGATTTATCATCACCATCCTGCCCTTTTCATATCCCGCTACGGAAGTCAGATCTTCCGGCTGGAGAATCAACTCAAAACGGCCAGATGTGGCGGTGCTTTCATCTATTACCAAAAACTCTGCTTCTGTATCTGAGTCTAAAGGAATCAGTTCTCCTGTGTAATTGTCTTTCAGGTATACCATCATTCCCGGTTCCAGGCTTTCCAGTTCAGTAAATCTGAACTTGTAGGTTCCCATGGATCCTTTGTAGTCCATTTCCATTGGAATCACTTTGGTGGCCGCAGGCTGCTCTATGGTTTGCAGGACCAGCGGTGCAGTCATCGAACCAAAAGAAGAAAATCCAAAGTGATAGCCCGGGCCGGACAATACCTGTGCATCCCGGTTCAAATCAAACTGGTCTGTAGCACCGGCCCGCATGCGCAACATGGCATCATACTGATAGTCATTATCCCCGCTTCTGGTCAGGCGGATCTTTATCCGCTGTTCGTTGCTCGCCATTCTGGAAAATGTTCCTGCCGATGTGGTGGATTTTGCAGATTCTCTCACAATCAGGCTTGGGGTACCCGACGAGGTAACATAAACAAAAAATCCTTGTCCGCTGGGGATGATATTCGGGTTGGTCACTTCACTTTCGGTCACACCCAAAGCAGTTCCGGTACCTGTCACATAAACCCTGTATCCGCTGCCCGGAGCAGAGGAATTCCAGGTATAAAAAGCATCATTCATAGTTCCGGGTTTTTCCCAAGGACTTGTTGGACCCGAAGGTAGATTCCAATCTATATCGCAGGGATAGGGGTTGGCCAGCAGGTTCCATCCCCGAAGCCCCGGCTCATTGCAGGGGAATGTTGCAGGAATGCATCCGGGCTGCACAGTGTGGCTCAGCGGAAAGTTGACATCATTTCGGGTAAGGGTTCCCTTGTTGTCGAACTTGTGACTGCTGTTGCTGTAGTAATCTACCCACATTCTGTAGCCACTTCCGGGAACTACATTTTCGGCCGTACCGGGTGCTACCCATCCTCGATTCTGTGCCTCATCGTACCAGATGTGATGGTTGGGCTCATCGTATTTGAATACGGTATTGCGCTCGGGATTGGTGGTTGGCAAGATAGCTCCGCCCTGGCTGCCGAAACCGGGTGTTAAGCCCACCATTTTAAAGTCATCCACAAAATCGGTGAAGTTCTTACCGCTGAAGGGCGAGCCCAAAAAGTACCAGGCACCCGCCCCTGATCCATAAGGCAGATAGCGCTCCTGGGTGATTTCTCCGCTGATGACAGCCGAGGCAGGAATGGGGCCGATTTTGGCGGTACCTGTGGCGGAGGAGGTAAGCAGCATATTTCCATTCGTATTCAGGCGGCTGTCGGGCAAAAAACTGACCACTCCGCCCGGTTCTATCTGAAGCTGAGAATTGGGTGCCACAACCACTCCGGAAACCGATGTGTTGGCAAAATCAATATGGTTCAGGCGGATGATGCCATTAAGATTCTGAATGTCTGTTCCGTTCAGCACCACTTTTCCGGGACCGCTGATCAACACAAAAGGACCAGATACAATATCTCCCTTGACATTCCAAACCCCGCCGCTGCCGATGGTCACCATAGCTCCGCTGCGAAGGGTAACCGATTTACAATTGAATACTCCTCCTGAATTTATGCTGTTTGGTGTTCCGGCCGGGATGAGCACATCTGTTCCGGCATTGGGCACCAAATTGGAGCTCCAGTTTAAGGGTGTATTCCAGTCTCCGCTGCTCGTGCCGGTCCATATGTAGCTTGCACAACTTGTATTTAGCGAAGGATTGCTGTCGTCGCAATCCGTTCCCAGGCTGCCGGCCGAATACCCTGCCGGTATGCCCGTTCCGTAGCAAAGAGATTGCAGGGCGCCGATTGTATAGCCGTCCCCATCCACATCGGTGTAGAAATTGCCGGTGCGCCAAACGCCGGGATCGGAATCGTTGCAGTCGTTCTGGCCCAGCAATCCAATGTTTTTATAACCGGCTCCCGGGCTGCTGCATTGGGAGATTCCGCTGCCTGTGTAATAATTGTCATCATCCGCATCCAGATACCAGGTTTGGGCCGGAATTACCGTAAATGTTCCACTGCTGGTAACACTACCCGACGGGGTACTCACCTGTATGGTGCCGGTGGTGCCGGAGCCGACGGTGGCCGTAATTTCGGTGGCTGAATTAACGGTAAAAGAATTTACTGCTGTTCCGCCTATGCTCACTGCTGTAGCGCCGGAAAAGAAATTCCCCGTAATTGTGATGTTGGAAATTCCCGCACAACCGGAGGCGGGGGAAAAGGAGGTTATTTCGGGCGGCATACCTGCCAACAATCTGGCCAAACGGTTTCTCCCCGTGCCGTTATAAGATGTAAAACTTCCCGCTATCAGTATTTTCCCATCAGGTTGAAGGGCGATGGAATTAACAGCATCGCTTGCTCCTGCTCCTGAATTGAATCCGGCATCCAAAGTTCCCTCTGCGTTCAGACCGGTGATCCGGTTCATAACCATGCCATTGTAATTGGTAAAGGTTCCCCCGATGATGATTTTTCCTTCGGGCTGAAGGCAAATGGTCTGGACATTGCTGTTTGCGCCCGTTCCTGGAATAAATGAGGCATCCAAGGTGCCGTCTGCATTCAGGCGGGCAATGCGGCTTCGGGCCGTGCCATTAAAGGTAGTAAAGGCTCCCCCAATGATAGTTTTTCCATTGGGTTGGAGGGCGATAATCTCGAGGATGTTGTTTGCTCCTGTTCCGGGATTGAAGGTAGCATCCAAAGTACCGTCCGGATTCAGGCGGGCGACTCGGTTGATTGTCGTGCCATTGAAACCAGTGAAGGCACCCCCGATGATAATTTTTCCGTCGGGTTGAAGAGCGATGGTCGATACAGTGTTGTTTGCTCCCGTGCCGGGATTGAAGGTGGCATCTAAGCTCCCATCGGCATTCAGACGGGCAATGCGGCTTCGTGCCGTGCCGTTGTAAGAACTGAAGGATCCCCCGATGATAATTTTTCCGTCGGGCTGGATGCAGGCGGTCTCTACACTGCTGCTGGTGCCTGTTCCGGTTCCGGGATTGAATGCAGCGTCCAGACTGCCATCTGCGTTCACGCGGGCAATATTGTTTCTGGTCGTTCCATTATAATCTGTGAACATACCTCCAAGGATAATTTTTCCGTCGGGCTGGAGGGAAACGGTCCTTACACCAATGTTTGCACCTGTTCCGGGATTGAAAGCGGCGTCCAGACTGCCATCCGAATTCAGGCGGGCGATGCGGTTCCTAACAACATTGTTCCAAAGAGTGAAAGATCCAACGATAATCATTTTTCCATCGGGCTGGATGGCCGCAGTCCGGATGTTGGCGTTGGCACCTGTTCCGGGATAAAATGCGGGGTCAAATGAGCCATCTGCATTCACACGGGCAATGCGGCTTCGTGCCGTGCCGTTGAAAATAGTGAATATTCCCCCGATGATAATTTTTCCGTCCGACTGGACGGCTATGGTCCAGGTTGTGCCGCCTGCCCCTGTTCCGGGATTGAATGTAATATCCAGACTGCCATTTGAGTTTAAACGGGCAATTCGGCTTCGTGCTGTACCGTTGAATGTAGTGAATCCTCCCCCTACCAGAATTTTCCCATCAGATAGAAGGGCAACAACATTGAGCTCAATGGCACCTGTTCCGGGATTAAAACCGGTATCGGGCGAGCCATCACCATTCAGGCGGTTAATGCAGTTTCGGGTTGCACCATTCCAAATAGTAAAAATTCCTCCTATGATAATTTTCCCGTCAGGCTGAAGGGCGATGGTCCGGACATCAAAGTTTCCTCCTGTTCCGGTATTAAATGTAAGATCAGGAATACCATCCGGGTTCAGACGGGCCATGTAGTTTCTTGCAGTGCCGTTACAGGTTGTGAATCCTCCCCCTATCAGAATTTTACCGTCGGGCTGCAGGGCAATAGCCAGAACAGTGCCGTTTGCCCCTGTTCCGGGATTGAAAGTAACATCCAAACTTCCATCCGGATTCAGGCGAGCTATGCGGTTAATCGCCGTACCATTGTAGGAGGTGAAGGTTCCACCAACCAAAATTTTGCCATCTGGCTGTTGGGCAATGTTTTCTACAATGTTGTTTGCGCCTGTCCCGGGATTGAAAGCCACATCCAAACTTCCATCCGGATTCAGGCGGGTGATCCGGTTTGCTGCTGTGCCGCTCCAGGAAGTGAAGGCCCCGCCGACCAAAATTTTACCATCTGGCTGTAGGGAAGCGGACCTGACAAAACCATTTGCACCGGTTCCGGGATTGAAGGCGGCATCCAAAGATCCATCCGCATTCAGGCGGGTCAGGTAGTTGCTTGAGGTGCCATTGTAGGTGGTAAATTCCCCCCCGATCAGTAATTTTCCATCGGGTTGGAGGGCAGTGGTTCTGACCGTATTGTTTGCCCCGTCGCCGAATCCGAATCCTGCATCGGAGGGGTTAAAGTTGAGATCGATGGATCCGGTTTGGGCCAATAAATCGTTCCGGAAAACTGTCAAAATTATAAGTATGATTATTTTTTTCATCTGCTGGGTATATGAAAATAAGGATCAAAAGTCAATCCGGCCTTCTTTTTTTCATTGGTGCTGTTGAGCCGACTTTCCGGAATTGCCCGTCCAAGGTAACCCCGGATGAAATGCAGCCCGGCCACCTTCAAGTAAACCATGATAAAGAAATAGCCAGCTCGTAGGCCTTGAATTTTGATCGCAATGTATCGGGCTTCATAAAATATTACAAGATTTTTATTCTGCATCCTACCCATTGGTCTGTATCAAAGGAAACAGAATCACTGTTCATTCGGAAAACAACCATCATCGGGTCTGATATTCATATCCATGAAAATCAAAACCGCACCATCGGCATTACCTCCGTCCTGTTTTTACCCAAAACCATTGTCCCAATTGCCGAAGGTTTTGTATCCGGACTTTTCGCTTTTGGGCAGGACGCTGAACTTCCTGCCCGCATGGTTTCAATCTTCTTGACTTTCAAGCCCTATTTGTATTTTTGCAGGCTTTTTGGAATGGCGGATGTTCCATGTGGAACACCGGTCTTTCTGAATCAGAGTAAAGGATGCTGCTTAGTAAGCTGGAAATCAAAGGATTCAAAAGCTTCGGAGAGAAAATCACGATTCATTTCGATCGGGGTGTGACCGGCATTGTGGGGCCAAATGGCTGTGGTAAATCCAATGTGGTAGATGCCATCCGCTGGGTCTTGGGAGAACAAAAAACCCGAAACCTGCGCTCCGATAAAATGGAGAACCTCATTTTCAACGGTACCCGGACCCGAAAACCCCTGCAAATGGCAGAGGTGGGGCTAACTTTTCTCAACAATAAAAACATCCTTCCCACAGAGTACACCACCGTTACCATTACCCGCCGCTACTACCGCGACGGAGAAAGCGAGTACCTGCTCAATGGGGTGAGCTGCAGGCTTAAAGACATAACAGGCCTCTTTCTCGATACGGGTATCGGGCCCGACAGCTATGCCATCATCGAATTGAAAATGGTGGACGACATTCTTTCCGACCGGGAAAACAGCCGCCGCTCGCTTTTGGAGGAAGCCGCAGGAATCTCCAAATTCAAAATAAGAAAAAAGGAAACCTTCCGCAAGCTCGAAGACACCGAAGCAGACCTGACCCGCCTCGAAGATGTGCTGTTCGAAATCCGCAAAAACATGAAAGCCCTTGAAAAACAGGCCAAACAAGCGGAAGAATACTACCAGATAAAGGACGGCTACAAGAATGCATCCATCGAACATGCCCGGTACAGCATGGCCTCAAAAGCAAGAGAGCAGGATTCGGTAAGGGAGAAACTGCATCAGTCGCAAAACGACCGCAGTGCCCTGTCGGCATCGGTAGCTACGAAAGAGGCAAGCCTGGAAGAAATAAAAAAGAAACTCCTGCTGGAAGAAAAAACACTATCCTCACGACAAAAGACTCTGAATGAGTATGTTGGCAAAATCAGGGAAATAGAAAGCCAGAAAAAAATAAGGGAAGACCGCATAGGATTTTACAGTGAACGAAAGGAAAAACTGGCTGAAGAAATCGCCCGTACCGCAGCCCTGACCGAGGCCCTGCAAAAACAAATTCAAACCGTAGAGTCCAGAAAAACCGGCGAGCAAAATCAGCTCAATGATGTTGCGAAGGCTTTGGAGTCTGCAAGAGAGCAGCTTACCAAAGCAAGAGAAGAATCCGAAAAACTCAGAGCCCGCCTTGACCTCAGACAGGAGAATCTGCAAAAGTCGCGGCAGGAATTGTACAGGCTGGAGAAAAATCTGGAATACTCTGAAACACAGAAAACCGATCTGGAAAACGAACTGAAAAAAGCAGTGGTTGCCACCGAGGATCAAACTGTGTTTCTGGAAAATTTTGAAAAGAAACTTGAATCCATCGGAAAGGAAATAGCTGAAAAATCGGGCCGGATTCTGGATTTGGAAAAAAAAGAAACAGAACTGGCCGAGGCCATTGCAGCAAAATCAGAAAAGGCTGAAAATCTGCGCAGTAGTCTGGCCGAATTGTACCGTAAACTGGATGCCAGACAAAAC
>JBIKMV010000262.1:0-3598 GCA_044359055.1 Catalimonadaceae bacterium | reverse complement strand
ATACAGCAAGATAGGCAATATATACTTCCTCATCCTGCCGGGCAAAGGCAAAAATATCCACATCTTCCATATCGGTGTTTACCACAACCGAGCGGCTCTGCCATTGCTCCAGAAGTTCCATTTTGGTTTTGATTTGCTGGGCTTTTTCAAACTCCATATCTGCCGCATACCCGGCCATTTTTTCACGGTAATAGCGCAGCACCGGACCTGTTTTGCCTTTGATGATCTGCCGGGCCTGCTCTATTTCTCCGAGGTATTCTTCCTCCTGCTGCAAACCGGTGCAGGGTCCCTTGCAGTTGCCGAGGTGAAATTCGAGACAAACCTTAAACTTCTGTTTTTCAACATTTTCTCTGCTCAGCGCAAGGTTGCAGCTTCGGAAAGTAAACACTTTTTTAAACAGTTCCATCAGGGCTTTCATGCTGCGCACCGAGGCAAATGGGCCATAGTAATTGCCCCTTTCCGATATTTTTCTGCGGGTAGGAAAAATTCTGGGAAATCGCTCTTTGGTAATCAACAGGTAGGGATAGGTTTTGTCGTCCTTCAGATTGATGTTGTAGCGGGGCTGATGTTCTTTGATGAGGGAATTTTCAAGCAGCAGGGCATCGAATTCTGAATCTACAAGGGTAAATTCTATCCGGTGAATCAGCGAAACAAGGCGTGCCGTTTTGCGGTCGCCATGGGTTTTGGTGAAGTAGCTCGAGACCCTCTTTTTCAGGTTTTTGGCTTTGCCTACATAGATGAGTTCATTGTGCTTGTCGTAGTAGCGGTACACCCCGGGGTTTTCGGGAAGATTGGGTAGCTGATGGATAAGCGGAATTTCTCCCATTTTTCAGGATTGGGAGGCAATTTTAGCAGAAAAATCAGGAACCGGGAGGGAATTTCTGAAGAAAAAAGGCAATCGGGGAGGGCATGGTCAATGCAGCAAAGCGTACACGAAAAAAGCAGAAAAGGCGATAAATGTTTCCCGATATTACATATATAAGTGATGGCTGCCGGCAAATTTTGCGATTTTAGACAGGGAGAGCCAATTTGAAATAACACATCATAAACAGGTAAAAACATACACGAAAAAACAGCCGTGTCCCCGGGCTGTTTGCCATCCTTTTTTTAGGAATAACGGTTGGGAAATATCCATCACGGTATGGGGCAAATGCAGTTTGACTCTGATAATTAAAACCAACTTTTGTAAAGAAAATTCTGAATGGGGCAGCTTGCAGCCGGGTAAAAAGCGGGGCTTATTTTTACCCGGTACGCCGGGTTTTCGGGAGACCTGCCAGCTAAAAAAGAAAACAATCAGAATGGTGTCTGTAAAAATTTAGAATTCAATGTTTTAAAACGAGATGGGCTAATATCTGAGGAGGTGGAATACCGGAGGAATCCGGGCCATATTAAAGTGTAAAAACAAGGCGAAAATGGAGCCGAAAAAGGCAGTCATGAATCCGGCACAAACGCAAATTATCCACCCATTCAGGTTGTAAAATGTTATAGCCGTCTGACAAAATAAAAGTTTGGTTTGATTTTTTTGAAAAAACTTCCGAAACCGTATTGCTATTTCGATTCATTCTTTACTTTTGTCCGGCAATCTTACTTTTTAAAATTTAACCAAATTATTACAAACACAAAGCACTAAAGCATGCTTTCCCCGATTTTTCCATTGTTTTCTACAACAAAATCAGGCGATTGTAAGTTTGGGTGCAGGGTTCTTGTTTTTTTGATTTTCAGCAGCTTCGTAAAGAAGCTGCACAGTTAGTGGTGTTCTGTCAAATTGAAAAAAAATTAAAATGATCAACATTTACGCAAAGAATTTGGGTATTGGTTCTTCAGAAGGCTCGAAAATGAATGGTATTTCATTTTCACCTGAAACAGAACGAAGGACTTTTCTGCCAATTTCAAGGGTTGAAAAATCTTATCCCATGCAGTTTTATTTCAGCTTTAATTTATTTAGCCGAGCCCATCTGGTTTGGTGTCTGGTTTTGTTGGGATGCTTTGGGATGAGCAGAGAGGGGTTGGGGCAAACCACAGTAACCTACACGCAGCAAACGGGCAATTATTATTCCACCTGGACAATCGGAACAGCCGGTGCTTTCAATCAGGGTGCCAATCAGGTGGGTATGTTTGCAAATGGTGCAGGGACCAAGCAGGTGGTGAGCTGGCGTAAATTCCGCACCGATGGTTCTGGTTCTTCTACCAGCGACCGGGCCTTACAGGTTGGCGACCGGTTTGTGGTAACCCTTTCTGCTACAAGAGCATTTGGAAAAATAGGTTTTGCACTGCTGGCAAGTCCTGGCACAGGAAGTTGGGCTAATCGTGAAAGCAACTATGCAATTTCCTTCAACATGGATGGTCCGGGATATGGAGGCGGATATACATGGTACGCCAAATTCAACGGAGGAGCAACTTCTACTGGCTCAAACAATGTTAATGGCCAACAAACCACCTACAAGAGCTTTACCTTCACCCTTACACTTACAGCTCCGGATCGGATGAACGCAAGCTGGACGGACGGAACTACAACAAGTACATTGAACGATATTCAACTCAATACATCCAATCCAATAACCGATTACAGTATTTTTCTCGAGGATGATTGGGATGGCGGTACTAACCGAAACATTTTCTGGGGTCTTGGTGCTGTGGGTAATCAGCATACCGTAACCAATGCGGGCTCGCTTAACCACGGCCAAAGCAACAGCTCTTACACCATAGGTGGCGTAATGTTCAACGGACTAAATGCAAACTCTGCATCTTCCAATACATTAAACAACACATTCAATAAGAGTGGAACGGGAAATGTAACCCTCAACGCAGCCAACACCTATGTAGGGCAAACACAGATTGACAATGGGGAGTTGTGGATTGGAAGCAGCGGAAGCATTGCAGCCGGAAGTGGCATTTTTGTGGGTAACGGCGGGCAACTCACCAATGTAGCCAAACTATGGCTGAGTAATGCCACCGGAGGAACCACCTTTTCCAACAATTTCACCATAAACAATGGCAATGCCACCACACGCGAGATCGGGGGCTTAAATACATCTGGCACCCATACATTTTCGGGCAACATTACCAACAGCAGCACCACGGGTGGGGCCTTGCTTTCTACTGTAAATGCAGGAGGCTCCGTTACCTTCTCCGGTGTATTATCCGGTGCAGGGGCCTACACCACGCAGGGGGCCGGAACCATTACTTTTTCAGGTGCTTCTGCCAATACCTACACCGGCGCCACCACCGTTAATGCCGGAACCCTGGTGCTGAACAAAACGGCCGGGGTTATTGCCATACCCACCGCTACTACGGTTGCCTCGGGTGCCACCCTGCGCACCAATGCCGCCAACCAATGGGGAACCGGAGCTGTGCCGCTCGTTACCCTGAACGGTACCGGCACCCTCAACCTGAACAACAATAACCAGAAAATAGCCCTGGCCAGCGCCAGCAGTACCGCGTCTGTTACACTCGGCTCCGGCACCCTGAACATCGACAACACCGGCACCGATACCTACGCCGGCGTTATTTCAGGAACTGGAGGCGTAACCAAAACCAATACAGGAACACAGATTTTATCCGGAGCCAATACTTATACAGGAACTACGACCATTACCGG
>JBIKMV010000261.1:0-3616 GCA_044359055.1 Catalimonadaceae bacterium | reverse complement strand
CGGCATCTTCGGCGATGGAAAAGAAGTGGCCCAGCTGGCCATGGCACGCGTATTTGAAAACGGTGATTTCCGGTCCGGGTATTACCGCGACCAGACATTCATGATGGCCATCGGTGCCCTGAGCAGTCAGCAGTTTTTTGCCCAATTGTATGCCCATGCCAGCGGGGAAGCAGAGCCCAGCTCGGCAGGAAGGCAAATGAGTTGTCATTTTTCTACCCGGCTGCTCGATGAAAACGGCGACTGGAAAGACCTCACCGCTCAAAAAAATTCAGCCTCGGATATTTCTCCTACGGCAGCACAGATGCCCCGTCTTCTGGGCCTTGCCTATGCTTCAAAACTCTTCCGCGGGAATCCTGAACTGAAGACATTCAGCCGGTTTTCTGTAAACGGCAATGAAGTGGCCTTTGGCACCATCGGCAATGCATCCACTTCCGAAGGTGTTTTTTTCGAAGCAATGAATGCAGCTGGCGTTTTGCAGGTTCCCATGCTGGTTTCAGTTTGGGATGATGATTACGGCATTTCGGTTCCCAAAGAGTACCACACCACCAAGGGAAGCATTTCCGAAGCCTTGGATGGATTTAAAAAAACAGCATCACAGGCAGGAATTGAAATATTTACAGTGAAAGGCTGGGACTATCCAGCCCTTCTCGATCAGTACAGAAAGGCAGTGGCGCTTTGCCGCGAAAAGCATATTCCGGTTCTCTTTCATGTTACCGAACTCACACAGCCACAGGGCCACAGCACTTCGGGATCCCACGAAAGGTACAAAAGCCGTGAGCGCCTGGACTGGGAAAAAGAAAACGACTGCCTCAAAAAAATGAGGGAATGGCTGATAGATGCCGGTGTGGCCGAAGAATCGGAGCTGGCCGAACTGGAAAAAGAGGCCACCGAAAATGCAAAAAATGCCCGTAACCTGGCATGGAAGGCCTTTAACGCAGATATGAAGGGCGATTTTGACCTTTGCATCAGTTTGCTGGATGAGGGCATTACGGGCAGTTCACATGCCGAAGGGCTGGAGAAGTGCAAAGCAAAGCTTCTTTCGGAGCCTTTTCCGGTACGGAGTGATGTCATGAAAACCGTGAATCAGGCCATCCGTACGCTGGCAAGGGACAACGGGGAGCTGAAAAACAAATTTGTAGCACTCCGGAAAAAGATCGAGGCCCTCTCTGCCGATCAATACAATTCTTACCTGCACAGCCACAGCGCCTGGTCGGCCATGAAGGTGCCGGAGGTACTGCCCGAATTTGCTTCCGATGCCCCGCAACTCGATGGCAGAGAAATCCTGCAGGCATTTTTCGACCACACCTTTTCCTCCAATCCTCTTGTATTTGCCATTGGAGAAGATGTAGGAAAAATAGGAGATGTAAATCAGGGCTTTGCCGGGTTGCAGGAGAAATACGGTGAAATCCGATTGACTGATACCGGTATCCGGGAATGTACCATTGCCGGGCAGGGCATAGGAGCATCCTTAAGAGGACTGCGGCCTATTGCCGAGATTCAATATCTCGACTATTTAATGTATGCCCTTCAGATTTTGTCAGACGACCTGGCGACCTATCAGTACAGAACCAAAGGAGGGCAAAAAGCACCACTTATTATCCGTACGCGAGGCCACCGGCTCGAAGGCGTATGGCATGCAGGCTCTCCACTGGGTGTATTAATCAATTCTCTCCGTGGCATTTACATCCTCACGCCAAGAAATATGACCAAAGCTGCGGGGTTTTACAACACCCTTCTTCAATCGGATGAACCGGGTTTGGTTATCGAGTGTCTGAACGGCTATCGCCTGAAAGAAAAAATGCCATCCAATCTCGGAGAAATTACCGTTCCCATCGGCATTCCCGAGGTTATAAGGGAAGGATCTGACATTACCATTGTCACCTATGGCTCCATGACCCGTATCTGCATGGAGGCGGCTCAGATTCTGGAAGAACATGGAATTGATGCAGAGATAATAGATGCACAGTCGCTTCTGCCCTTCGATATCCATGGACGATGTGCAGAAAGCCTCAGGAAAACCAATAGGATTATTTTTGCCGATGAAGATGTACCCGGCGGGGCAACAGCTTTTATGATGCAGCAGGTATTGGAAGTGCAGGGCGGTTACCGCTTCCTCGATTCTAAACCGGTAACCATCACAGCCATGCCGCACCGGCCGGCCTATGGGTCAGATGGCGACTTCTTTTCCAAGCCCGGCCCCGACCATGTGTTTGAAGCCGCATATGGAATCATGAGCGAATCAGACCCCGGTCGTTTTCCCCCTTTGATGTAAAGGTTTCAGAATGAAGGAAGTAAAGATTGTCATCAACCTGGTTGATCAGCTTTCTTCTGTAAATTTTGGAATTTGGCATGCTGCCATTGCCACTTCTCCCTCCTTGAGTGAAAAATTCGGGGTGCGCTCTATCCTGGTGGTTCCCAAAACCGGTTTTGAATTCGACCGGAAGGCATTTCCTCATACCGAACCGGTATTTTTAGACAAAACCGATGCCGCAAGTGCAGCACAATTCTTTGCCGGATTTTCGAAAGAGCATACCATTGTGGTAAGCCATGGTGCTTGGCGGTTTCCCACCAAATGGGGCAATCAGGCTAAAAAAATGGGTTTTGTGTGGGTATACACGCCCCACGGCATGCTGGAACCCTGGAGCATGAGTCAAAAAAAATGGAAAAAAACCATTTACTTCCATTGTATTGAAAAGAGGTTGGCCCTCAATGCGGATGGTGTACGGGCTGTAGGATTGCCCGAAGCCGAAAATCTGAGAAAACATTTCCCCATGGTCAGATGCATACCCAACGGCATATATCCCTCCGATATTCTTGATCTGGAAAAACCTCAAATCCCCCTGACTTTTCTTTTTCTGGGACGGCTGCACCACAAAAAAGGCATCATGCAACTGCTTGCGGCATGGGAAGAAAGCGCCTTTTTAAATAACCCTGACTGCAGGCTGATTGTAGCCGGAACCCCCGATGGCGAGGAGGGAAAAGTAGCCGCCTGGAAAGCTGCAAACCCCGAATCGAATGTGGAAATAACAGGTCCCGTTTTCGGGGAAAAAAAACGGAATATCCTTTCTTTATCACAATTTTATGTTCTGCCTTCGCTATCCGAGGGCTTTCCTGTTTCCGTGGTGGAGGCTATGGCAGCAGGCTTGATACCCCTCATTACAAAAGGCTGCAACTTCCCGGAGGTATTTACCGAAAACCTCGGAATAGAAATCAGCCCAAATGTTCCTGACATTGCCGATGGGCTATTGCAAGCATGGGTTATATCCGAAATGCTGCCCGAAAAATTCAAAGCCATGTCCGAACGAAACCGCCGTTTTGTTCAGGAACATTTCAATTGGGAAACCATTGCTGATCAGCAGTTTGAATGGTACCTGTCCCTGCTCAACCGGGATGGGGCTTAGTTCAGACCGGGGTCAGTAGGGTAATTGGATACCATTTTATAATAAGGGCCCATCCTACTCAGAATTTCTTTCCACAATTTATCTTCTTCTGTCTGAAAAATGATATCAACAGGTCCGTTATATACCATCCAGTCATCATTCTCCAGTTCTTCTTCGAGCTGACCTGCCCCCCAGCCTGCATAGCCGAGCAGCATACGGCCATTGTTTTCTGTAAA
>JBIKMV010000260.1:0-3622 GCA_044359055.1 Catalimonadaceae bacterium | reverse complement strand
TGGTGAAAGTTGAGAAACAAATTGAGGGTATGGAGAAAAGAATTTTCAAAGCTGCGGAGCAAAAGAAAGAGAATGAAATCACTCAAATCAAAAACCTGCTCGGCAAGTTGTTTCCCGATGGAGGCCTTCAGGAAAGAAAAGAATCCTGGCTTTCATTTCTGGCAGGCAATCCGGGTTGGTTGTCGCAGGTAAAAGATTGTATTGTGCCTTTCGATTTCCGGTTTTGTGTCATGATGGAGGAAAAGGAACCCTCCGATGGAAAATAAAAAAGGGGCATTGCGCCCCTTTTTTATTGTTGGATTCCGGCAGCTTTATTTCACCATAAGGGTTTGGCTTACAGGTCCTTCTGCAGTGCGAACTATAAGTTTATAAACGCCTTTGGGCTGGCCGGATAGATTCAGCTGCCATTCGCCCTCCGATATTTTTTGGATACCGGCCTGAACTTTCTGACCCAGCATGTTGATGACTTCCATCCCCGAAGCAGCGGCCTGCTGATTCATCCTCATCCGGAATATTCCTTCAGAAGGGTTGGGATAAAGGACAAAGGATTCCTCCATATTATTTTCAATATCCGTGGTTATTCCGGCATTGATTTCATCCAGAACAAAATCATAATCCTGAGCGTTGGTTACAGTTCCCTCGGTAGCAAAAAAGGCAATCTGAATCCTTTGTCCGGCAAAAGAGCCAAGGGGCACTGTGAAAGGTGTAAAAGTGGGGGGGAGGTTATTCGCCGCGGTGATGGAAAAAATGCGTGACCAGCTGAGTCCGCAGTTGGTTGAAACCATAACATTGACAGAATCATCTGCCCCCATGGCATCTGCTGTGGTTGCATTCCGGTTTACCACAGCCGCATTGAATTTCACCTCAGATTGAGGCAGAACCTTAAATACGGGTCCGGCCATCCATTCTCTTTTGGCATTGGAAAACATGGAAACACGGGCAGCGGGGCTCCCTAGATTTTGAAAATTGGAAAGGGCAATCCAGCTGGAACTGCTTGCTGATGGCAGAGAGCCGGTACTGAATTCCCTCCAACCTGTATTCAGGGTAGTCAGGTTGCTTCCGTTGTAGCCGGTAAAATTGACTACAGGCAGGGTGGAAGGAGGAATGGCAAGTTGCTGATTCAGGGTATCGTTGCCGGAGGCAACATCTCCCGCCAGGCTGGTCCACACACGCAGGATATTGCTAGGTTGGTTGCTCAGATTCAAAGAACTACTAAATGAAAAATCGGCGACGGAACCTGCCGCAATATTTCCGGTAAAATTTTCTGTTACAGGACTTTGTCCGTTTAAGCTGTAAGTAACAGGGAAATTGCTCTGGGCCTGAGCTCCGAAGTTCGTAATTTTTACTGTCAGGGGCAGCAGGTCGGGTAAGCCGCATGTACCCGTTGGCAATACCAAAGCAGAAACCCCGAGGTCTTTATTTGGCGGGATAATCAGTTGGATATCGTCAATATGAACATCAACATCCTGTCCGTCGCCAATTACACCGCTTGTTCCGTAAAAGGCAATCTGAATTTTTTGTCCTGAGAGTCCTGAAAGATATACAGTCTCTTCTCTGAAGGTTCTTTTCAGATTGCTACCCGCCTGATAAAGTTTCAGGCTGTTCCATGTAATTCCGCAATCTGAAGAGTAGGCAACCATCAAGGAGTCGTCTCCGCCAAGCTGAGAGGAATCTGTAGTGGCGTAGGCAGTCAGGGCAATCTTAAATCGGAGTGCTGCACCTCCCTGGGGAATAATAGGAGGGCTTATGAGCCAGTTCCTCAATCCGGTAGAAAAGATATTAACCTTGGCTGTGGTGTTGCCAAAGAAGGTGGTCTGGGTCGCAGTGGAATTTATCCAGTTGCTTGAGGTGCCTGAGGGGGGATTTCCGGAAGCTTCTCTCCATCCGGGATAGAGTGTTCCGATGTTATCCCCGGTGAAGTTGTTGAAATTTACCAGGCCAATGTTGGAATCGGGTTTATCAAGACGGAAGTTTTTAATGGTATCATTTATCTTGTTGGAATCGGTAGCAAGAGAAGTCCATACCTTCAGCAGATTGTTGGTTTGAAGGGTAAGGGCGGCGGTGGTAGAAAAAGTAAAAACTGCCGACTCTGTGGGGTTAATGGTTTGGGTAAAATTCTGGATCACAGGGGCTTGTCCATTTATTGAATAAGCAATATTGATGTTATTCTGGGCCAAATTTCCATTGTTGAGAACCCTGACTTTTACTGTAAACGGATCATCTGCCAAACAGGCGGGGTCGTAGCCCACAATGGCTGTTACAGCCAGGTCATTGGCCGATGGAACCAAAATTTCCACATTGGTCAAATGAAGGTCGAAGTCAGGAAAATCGTCTGAGGTTCCGTCGGTGCCGTAGAATCCAATCAGGATGTTTTGGTTGGCATAGGCCGCAAGCGATACCGATTGCTTTTGAAGTACATTGGAAAGGGGGGTGGCAGAATTAAAAAACCGGATGGTATTCCAGGTTTGCCCGCAGTCGGTACTTACATTTATTTTAAGTGAATCGTCGCTTCCCCAGGTTGAGGTTGCAGTACCATTATAAGTGGTCATGGCAAGATCAAATTTCAGGACAGAGTTGGTTTTCGGGAGAAAGGGCTGGGTAATAATCCATGCTTTTTGGAAATTGGAGTACAAATTGACTTTTGCTGCAGTCGAACCCAACAATGTGATTTGAGCCAGGTCCGTATTTCTCCAGGAAGAAGTTCCGCCGGGTGCCGGAGAAAGCCCTGTAGCCTCGGTCCAGCCGGGCAGAATGACATTGAGATTGCCACCATCGTATCCGTTAAAATTCTGTGCAGTCAAGCCGGTTGGGATAGCTTTAAACAACAGAGAAGTGGTATCATTGTCCGTTACAACATCGCCTGCCAGTCCGGTGTAGGCTTGGAAAAAGTAATTTTGATTGCCGGATGGAATAAATGGAGTTGTGAAGCTTACCAGAGCAGTATCTCCGGCTGCGATGGGACCGGGAATGGTTTGTGTAACAGGGTTGCCGCCATTTACCCTGTAACTGACCGGGCAGTTGCTTACCGGGTTGCCTCCGAAATTTACCACCCTTACGCTTACATTGTATGGATTGGGCAGAGTCCCGCAATTGGATTGCCCGGGTTCAATTTTAATGACACCGGCATCGTTTGCTGCCGGCGTGAACACCCTGATGTTATCCACAGCCCACCACCAGGCATAGTCACCCACATAGCGCAGCCTGATTCTGAGGTTTGGGTTGATATGGGTTGTGATGTTGATTTTTTCCAGAAATGGGTTTGTCCCGGTTCCTACATCCGCTGTGATGGTGCGTACCGAAATCCAGGCAGAACCATTGAAAACCTGCACAAAACCGGTGTCAGAATCGCCGAACAGGTTCCTGAAATAATGGCTGAATTCAAGAAAAACGGCATTTCCCCCGGAGTTTACATTCAGCAGGGGAGAAGTAATGGTTTCATTTGCCGAGGTGCCAGATCCGGCTGAATCTGAATTAACAAAAAGGAAATTGGAGCCCAGCATGGTAATTGCGGTGCCGCTGTTGGTGTAGGGCGCATGGATCATCCATTTGCAAGGACCTGTTCCCAGATTCTCGATAGTCCATACTGAAGGTATGGTATTGCCGTTGAAATTTTCTGAAAAAT
>JBIKMV010000259.1:0-3640 GCA_044359055.1 Catalimonadaceae bacterium | reverse complement strand
GCCTTACCGTGCTGCCGGGAATCGAGCGACGGAAACGCATCATCCGTTTTATAAAAGACCGCCCCAATCAGGCCGGGATTGTGTATTGTCTGAGCCGCAGCGGAACGGAAGACCTGGCAGCCGCTCTTGTGAAAAATGGTATTAAAGCCATGCATTACCATGCCGGGTGTCCGCCAAAATACCGGTCTGATGTGCAGGAGGCCTTTATTAAAGACGAAATTCAGGTGATGTGCGCCACCATCGCCTTTGGCATGGGCATAGACAAAAGCAATATCCGCTGGGTGATGCACTACAATGTGCCCGGCAACATCGAAAGCTATTACCAGGAAATCGGCCGCGCCGGCCGGGATGGTATGCCAGCCACTACGCTTATGTTTTATGCTTATTCGGATATGATCATCAGGCGGGAAATGATCGAAAATTCGGAAGGCGATGAAACGCGGAAGGAACTGAAAAGGGCAAAACTGGAGCGGTTGAAGCAGTATTGTGAAGCGCAGATTTGCAGGAGACGCATTCTGCTCAGCTACTTCAATGAAGAAGCCGGAAAAGACTGCGGCAATTGTGATGTATGCAAAAATCCAAGGAGTAAATTCAATGGCAATGTTCTGGCTCAGAAAGCATTATCTGCCATTGCCAGATCAGAGGAAAAGCTTACCCTGCCGGTTTTGATAGATGTTTTGAGGGGAATGCGCACCACCATTACCGTAAAAAATGATTTCATTTCGCTGAAAACCTTCGGCGCTGGCCGCGATGTTAGGGAAGAAGACTGGATGGATTTTCTTATTCAAATGCTGAATTCCGGGGTGATGGACATAGCCTACGACGATGGTCATACCCTGAAGCTGAATGCGCTCAGCTGGAAAATTCTGAAAGAAAATGCCCCTGTTTTTCTGGTTCAGAAAAGTCAGTCAACCACCGGAAGGGATGCCCGCGATACCCGTACTGAAAAGCAAAAAATTAAGGATAAGGCCAACGATGAACTTTTTGAGCGGCTGAGGCTACTGAGAAAGCAACTTGCTGAAAAAGAATCTGTTCCGCCTTATGTGGTTTTCAGTGATGCCACCCTGAACGACATGGTTTTGCTCAAACCCACCAATCCCGCTCAGATGCGCAGCATTCATGGAATGGGAGAGGTGAAGTTTGGAAGATATGGTCAGACTTTCCTCAGGGCAATCTGTGATTTTCTGATTCAGAATAAGGACACGGGAGTTCGGCTTGCAAAGGGTGTTACCTATGCCGAGACCCTACTATTGTACGAAAAAGGACTGGATGTAGAGACGATTGCCGGGCAGAGGAATTTTTCTCCCATTACCATAGCTACCCACCTGATAAAGCTTCGGGACTCTGGTGAAACCATTGATTTAAAGAAGTTTATTCAAAAAAAGTCACTTGATTTGTTTGAAACCACGCTTCAGCAAATGAAATCAAAAGCCGGAAAGGAGGAATTCTCTTTGCAGGAACTGTCAGAAGTATTGCATGAATCTATGCCGGCCTGGGAACTCAGATTGATTTATTATTGCCATTCAATTGAATAGTTGCCGGTGATGGATAAAGCGGACCGAATTGAATTTCTGAAAAATCTGATGGCAGAAGACCCCGATGATCCTTTTGCCCCTTATGCCTTGTGTCTGGAAAGCGAAGGAAATCCGGCAGAAAAGGCATCAAAATGGCTGGATTTTATGGCGAAGTTTCCCTTGTATCTCCCGGCTTTTTACCAGACGGGACTGGCCCTGAAACAATCGGGACAGGTTCCGGAAGCGCTCGATGTTTGGAAAAAAGGCATAGAATTGGCACTTACGAAAAGCGATACCCATGCCGCTGCCGAAATCAGGTCTGCTTTGCAGAATGCCCTGCTGGAAGATGATGACGATTAAACCCTGTTCAGCGTGAACCAACTTTTTGATCAGCCGGAGCGGTACGATGAGTTTCTGAACAAGGGCATCGGCATAACCGGAAACGATAAAAACCATTTCATAAAAGGCCGGCTCAGTTTGCTGACCGAAAAAATGAGCAACCGGGGCCCTCTTAATATTCTGGATTTTGGTTGCGGCACCGGTGCCACCGCTTTTTTCATGCGACAGCTTTTTCCTGAGGCACTTATCCATGCTACCGATCATTCAGAACCGGCTGTGGCTTATGCCAGGACACAATATGAGGGGAAAGATATTCATTTTCAATCCTTTGAGGACTGGAAAAACAGTATCCAAAAATATGATCTGGTGTACATCAACTGTGTTTTTCACCATATTGAGCCAACTGAAAGACAGCAGGTGATGGATTCGCTTTTCAGCCGAATGAATGCGAATGGCGAAATCTGGATATTTGAAAACAATCCCCTCAATCCCGGCACCCGCCTTGCCATGTATCTGAATCCTTTCGACAAAGGGGTAAAAAAAATCTGGCCTTCAGAACTTGCCCAGCTTGCTGTTCGTTCTGGTTTTTCGAATTCAGATAAGTGGTTTTTGTTTTACTTTCCGCAATGGCTTTCAGCACTTCGGTTTCTGGAAAAGTATGCGCTCACATGGCCTTTTGGAGGTCAATATGCGGTGCAGGCAAAGAAAGCCTAATAGCCGGCCTTCGGGTAGCTGCAAACATTTGCTGCAATATTGGATTCCCCGTTCGGCGTAGTCTAAGACTACACCGTTGTGGCCGCCACTGTGCTGAGAGTTAGCCGCCCCGGCGCTCTCAGGACAATGCTATGTAGCCAGGGACTCCGTCCCGGCAAACACGCCAAACTCTATTTTCGAAGAACTTTTTAAACACTTGCTTCATGGCACAAGCAAGATATAAAATCAGAGACCAACAGTAGTTACATTTTATAACCTGGCCCCATTTATTTGAGCGTCAATGGAAAATAATTGTGTCGGAAGAACCGGGACGGAGTCCCTCGAAATTATGAAAAGTCCGGAGTACCGCAAGCAAACAATCCGGAAAGGTGATTGTCCATTTTCTCACTGCCTTCAGCAGAATACCAATTACTTATCCGCTACATAATCAGCAATCCGCCATCTACCACCACCGTGCTTCCGGTCATGTAGGCTGAGGCATCACTTGCCAGAAATAGGGCAGTATTTCCGATTTCTTCTGGTTCTCCCATCCGCTGAAGAGGCAGCATTTTAATGAACTGTTCGGTTTGCGCTTTCATGGCCGCCTGCTGTTCCGGTGAAATGTTGTTGCCTGCAATTTTCTGAACGCCAGGGGTATTTACGCCTCCCGGGGCAATGTCATTGACCAGAATTCCGTATTTGCCTGCTTCTTTGGCAAATGCTTTTGTAAGCATTCGCAAACCACCCTTTGATGCATCATACTGCGAAAGATTGCCTGTTGGTTTCAGGCTGTCAATAGAGGAAATGTTGATAATCCGCCCGCCGTGTCCCTTTTCCACCATTTTTTTTATCACGGCTTTAGATAGAAAGGCCACAGCTTTCAGATTGAGATCCAGAGTCTGGTCCCAGAGTTCTTCGGTCATTTCAGTAACGGGACAATATTGAAAAACACCTGCATTGTTTACCAAGATGTGAATGTCACCAAATTCTTCAACGGTTTGGTCTACAATGCGTTGATGATTAGAAATGTCCCTCAGGTCGGCTTGCAGATAGGAGCAGGAATTGCCGTAGGATCTAATTTCCTTCAGGGTTTC
>JBIKMV010000258.1:0-3644 GCA_044359055.1 Catalimonadaceae bacterium | reverse complement strand
CATGAGGGTGTCTGTGTCCCTGCTGTTGAATAACCCGTAAACTCCCCGAAGGTTCAGATTTTCGTCAAATAAAAATGCCCTTGGTGGAGCCGGAAGCCTTTTCCGGGCCGGCCCTTTGGCTGTAATGATATCCAAAGTAGTATCCTTTCGGGCCAGAATCAGAAATACCGAATCAGGATTTACCCTTATTTTATCTTTCCGGAATCCAGAGGATGATGGACCTTCCACCTGAAGATTTTCTGTACAGAACCAGCCTGTCAGGGGTTTGATTTTTTTCTCAGCGAAGAAGGGATCAAGCCTTTTCCACTGATTGAGGTACTCTTTTTTCTCTCTTTCGTTCAGCCTGCTGCCGTCGTCCCCAATCAGAACAGGGCTTTGGGCATTCAGATTCTTCAGGAAACCGGCTTTGTAGGGATAAGAATCGATTTCAAATCTGTTTTTTCCGAACAGGTATAAAAAAAGAAAAACCAGAAACGGACCTCCTACCAGTAAGAGAAGAAATCCGGTTCTGGTTTTTTTTGTAAAGGGCATGAAACTTAGCGCACCACCAGAATGGAGTCGCCTTCTACCATCAAGGCTATTACTAGCCACACAATGAAAAGAACAGGAATTAAAACACTGAGAATAAGTGCTTTTACTTCATGCTTTAGGTGCATAAATTCAGCTACTATAAAGAAGGCTTTTACCAGCGTAAGAATGAGAAAGGTTGAAATCCTGAACATTTTGTTGTGCGAAGTAAACGCAATCAAAAATTCAAGTCCTGTTACACCAAGAAGAATCCAGAAGGTTCTCCAGATGACTTTGGTATCTGCTTTCTGTGCAATGCCGGGTTCGGCGGTGTGTGTGTTTCCCATGTGTCAGATCAAATAGAAGAATGTAAAAACGAAGACCCATACCAAATCTACAAAGTGCCAGTAGAGCCCGACTTTTTCCACCATTTCATAATGTCCGGTGCGGTCGTAAACTCCGATTGCAACATTGTAAAAAATGATAATATTAAGTACCACGCCGGAAAGAACATGGGTTCCATGAAATCCGGTAATAAAGAAAAACAGGTCGGCAAAGGCAGGGGGGCCATATTCATTTTGCTTCAGGTTGGCTCCGTGGAATATTTCTCCATTCACCAGAGAACCGGCATCGGTTCCCACAATAAGGTGGGTCCATTCCCAGGCCTGACAGGTAAGAAAGGCAATGCCTCCCAGGATGGTCCAGAGCATCCATTTCTGCACATCATTTCTGTCCATTCTGTGGCCGGCCTCTACAGCAAGTACCATGGTTACCGAACTCATAATCAGAATGAAAGTCATGATTCCAACGAACACCAGCGGCAAGTGAACCCCATGAAAAAAGGGAATGCCGTTGAACACCATATCTGGAACAGGCCAGTATTCCTGTGAAAAGACAAAATCTTTGATGTTTCCGGTAAAAGCCGGGTTGGAGAACCGAATCAGCCCGTAGGTGATAAGCAGAGCTGAGAAAGTAAAGGTATCGGAGAGCAGGAAAAACCACATCATCAGCTTGCCGTAGCTCGCTTTCATGGGTTCTACTCCGCCACCCCAAAGGTTTACTCTTGCGGAAGTTGATACGCTGTGTGAAGCCATTCTTGATTTTTAATTCGGGTGCGAATAAATAGGTTTTTTCAATTTGCACCAAAGCCCGTGTATGTATTCCCGCGTGAAAGAAAAAATTTGGGTGCTTTTTTTGGCTTCGGGCGGCTTATGGAGAATAAGATTTCCAGGCATTTTTTTGAATTGAGCCAGCTTCATTCTTTTTTTGACCCCGAATGCTAAAAAAACTGGCCAGTCAAACCGCCACCTATGGCCTCACCAGTATTCTGGGCCGCCTGATCGGCAACTTGCTTCTGCCCCTTCAAACGGCCAGGCTGAGTCTCCGGGATTTCTCGGTGCTGTCTGAAATACTGGCCTATGCGGCTGTATTATCAGTGATTTTTCCGCTGGGTCTGGAGACCGCCCTTTTCCGGTACAGCAACGATGACCTGAGCCGTAAGGAGCAAACCGAACAAAAAATTATCTCCATTCAGATTGTGGTAGCCATGTTGCTTTTGCCGGTCTCCTGGCTGGTGCTGAACTTCAGGCTCACTGAATTGGAGTCGCAGGATTTGTGGATCATTTCGGCAACTCTGGCTTCGGATGGAATCGCAGGAATTTTTCTTGCCCGAATCCGAAACCACAATCAAAGCATGAAATTCCTTATGGTTCGGCTTGCTTCCATCTGCGTTACCATTTTGCTCAACCTGCTTTTTCTTTCCGAAATTCCCTTTTTTGATAAAATCAATCCCATCGGGGTCAATTTCAGGCTGATAGTGTACATCAACTTTGCCGCTTCTGTCCTCACTTATTTTTTCATGCCTGGGGTCATCCGGCAATTCCGTTTTTTATGGGATCGGAACTTTATGAAAAAAGCCTTGATCTTCTCTGTTCCCATGGTATTGATGAGCATTGTGGGGGTAAGCAACGATGTTTTCGGAAGGATATGGCTGGAAAGCCTGACCCCGCCCGGTTTTTACGGGGATATTCAAAACAAAGACTTGATTGGAATTTACTCCGGTTGTGCCAAAGTGGCGATTTTTATCAATCTGGGCATACAGGCATATCGGTATGCGGCCGATCCTTTTTTCTTTTCCATTCAGGATAAAAAGGATACCGCAGGTTATTTGTCCAAATCGTTAACCTGGTTTGTAGGGGCTGGCCTGTTGGCATTGGTGGCCATTGAGTGTAATATTGAACTCATTGTCAGGGTTTTTCTGAGGAAATCGGAATTTATGCTGGGTATCGACTCTATCTTTATTCTTCTGCTGGCCAATTTCTTTTTTGGCGTGTACTACAACCTTTCTTTCTGGTATAAATTTTCGGACCGCACCTATTGGGGGACTCTCATTTCCATTTCGGGGCTGGCCATCAATGCGGCTTTGAACTTCTTGCTTGTCCCGGTACTGGGCATGACCGGATCGGCACTGGCCCTGCTGGCCTGCTACATTTTTATGTGTGGCTTTTCCTGGATAAAGAGCCGGGATTTTTTCGCTGTGGATTGGGCCTACGGAAAGGTTTTTTCGCTGATTGGTCTGGCTCTGGGTCTTTGCATAATATCACATTACCTGCAAATGGAAAGTTTCTGGCTCCGCACAATGGAAGGCATTCTTCTGCCGTCTGTTTTTATTCTTTACTTATTATGGATTCAAAAGGCCGAAATTTTTAAAAGATTCAAAATTGAGAGCCCCGGCTAAAATCCCAAAGCTTGTAAGGATCCTCGTACCGGGCCTTACCTTCAGCATCCCCAACCCTGGCAATGAGGTGTTCGTCACCTTCGACGACGGACCCATTCCCGGTTTGACGCCCTGGATTCTGGATTGCCTTAAAGATTTCAACGCCAAAGCCAGCTTTTTTATGGTGGGCGAAAATGTGGAGCGCCATCCGGATTTGGTGGAAAGGGTACTGAAATCGGGGCACAAAATCGGAAATCACACGCACAATCATGTGAGCGGCTTTAAGACCAAAGTGACTGATTATGTGAAAAATACGGAAATCTGCCAGCATGCACTCGATGCTTCCCTTCCCTCGGGATATGCCAAAATTTTCAGGCCCCCTTACGGGCAGATTTCTCCGAGGCAAGCCTATCTGCTGAAA
>JBIKMV010000257.1:0-3646 GCA_044359055.1 Catalimonadaceae bacterium | reverse complement strand
ATTGAGTACGGACAATCCGGTGCTTCTGTATACCGGCAAGGCCCGTGCCGACAATCCCGCCTCCCTCGAAGCCGGACTCGAGTTTGCCATTGAAAAGGCTTTGGAAGGGCTGAAGTGAAGGCCAGCGAGTAGAGCTATCTGTACGAGTAATGTTTAACCACTTGAAATTCAATATTTTTAAGTATTAAAATCCTTTTTTGGTCATAGAGGACTTTTTAGGATTGATTATCAAAAACAGTAGCTGGTATAGTTTGGTGGCGCCCGTGAACAAAATCCCGTTCTCATCGGCTCCGACAAATCGAGGGTATTGGTGGAATTTAAGTGAGATAAGTAAAAAGTAAAAACTCAAAAGTTTTTCAAGTGGTCAGTTTTTGGTAGTCAGTTTTAAGTGGATATGGAAAAAGTAAAAATGAATAAGTCAAAAGTTTTACAAGCCATAACGGTTTGATTTTCAATCCGAAAAAAAATTTGAAATTTGAACTCCGACCTGAAACTTTCCCCAGAAACCAGGTACCCATCCCTCTGATGCAAAAGGCAAAAATAAAATTGACCACTTCCAATTACCCCGGAGCTTGCCGGCTTGTTATTAACCGGATGTTTACCCCGATAAACAAAAAAGCCTGTAAGTTATTGGCTTACAGGCTTTTACATTGTAAAACAGTGACCCCGGAAGGACTCGAACCCTCAACCCTCAGAGCCGAAATCTGATATTCTATCCAATTGAACTACGGAGTCATGTGCTGGGGGTAAAATTAGAGGCTTTTTTTCATTAATAATAGCCCTTGCTCTTTCATGAGTCTTATGAAAAAAAATCCCTTAGGCAATGTGCGTTGTTTCCTGTGCCGAATGGTCCGTGACCGGAAATAACGAATCTACATTTATTCTTTCCGCTTTCAATTGATCAGGAAGCCTCAGCATCTTTATATTTCCCATTCAAATAAAAACAAGGGTTTACATGTGTTAAGGATCTTCCTTATTTGCTGATTAATTTACTTTCTTCCAGCATTTGGCCGGTCTGAGGCATCCTGAAAACCATAAAAAATACCGCTATGCACCCTTTAAGCACAAGGATAAAAACCGAATTTCTGAAGCTCAGAAATGAATCACAGGCCGCAGGGATGGCGGCTTATATGAAAAAACTGTTTCCCTTTCTCGGTATCAAAACCCCGGTAAGGCGGGCCCTTATCCGAAAGCTGAATGCGGAGGCTCATCTTGCTTCGTTTTCTGAACTGAAGGTGGTGTTGGAAGAACTCTGGTCTCTGGATGAAAGAGAGTTTCAATATGCAGCCATGGATTTGCTGCAGCTTCACAAAAAAAAGTGGAATGATAAACTTCATGATCTGGTCGAAAGCCTCATTACCCGCAAAAGTTGGTGGGATTCTGTTGATTGCCTTGCTTCTTCAGTTTACGGGGCATTTTTGCTGAAAAACCGCATCTTTCCCGAAGATCAGCTGGACCGCTGGCTGGAATCGCCCGATATGTGGCTGAATCGGTCTGCCATTATTTTTCAGCTTTCCCATAAGGACAAAACCAATCCTGTTTTTCTGGAAAAAGCGATAGCCCGGCACATTGCTTCTCCTGAGTTTTTTATTCAGAAAGCGATTGGATGGGCACTGCGGCAATATGCCCGTACTCATCCTGAATTTGTTATAAAAATAACAGGAAAATATCCCTTAAAACCGCTGAGCAGGAGGGAGGCTTTGAAGCGCCTCTGATGTTGTTGCGGTTCAACCCATTCGCTTTAAGACCCGGAAAAATGACACTGCAAGTGCCAGAACGACACCAAATCCCAGCATATCCGAAAAGAAAATTTCAGGGCTGAACATCTCATTTGAATTCAGGAAAAAAAGCAATAATCTGAATCCCAGATACAGGCTCAGAATCACCAGAAATTCCTTTAAAAAAAGTCGAAACGGAAAGGAGCGCATTATTCCTTTACTTGTATAGATACCACCTCGGGAGCCACTTCCAAAATGTCCCAAGTATGGTCGGCAAGGAGGCAAACTTTGGCAATGTAGGTGAACAAATGCCGGTTGCTGCGTCCCCATTCCTGAGGGGCAACAAGAGAAAGGATATCGCGGTTGTCTTTGTGGTAAAAATAATAGGAATGGCCAATAACAGGCTCAAAGCGGAGGTCAGCCTGATATATGCGCTCTGAAATAACTTTGCGGTCTTGAATGGTTTTGGCCTGATCGGCGAGCAAGTGCATCTGTTTGATGATTTGCTGCATTTGCATATCCGTTTGTTGGTCCATCGCGGTCATAGACCGGGCCAAAACGCGGTGCATGTCTTCCGGCTTTACCACTGCCGAACCGGAGGTGTGGGCATAAGGAAGTAATCCTGGGTTTTCGGCAATTTTATCCTTCAGGCGTTCAAGGTCAATCTGATTGATGTCGATTGCCTCTCTCTTCTGCTTGTTTTCCTCCTCTGATTCCATTTCCACTAAACCGGATTTCGGGAAAAGTGTTCGAAAAGACTCATTTAAGAAAAGTATTTCAAATTAATTACCTCTTTTTCAGAGAGATAGCGCCAGTTTCCTCTGGGCAAATCTTTCTTGGTCAGGCCGGCGTACATCACCCGGTCCAACTTTTCTACTTTGTATCCCAGATGTTCAAAAATTCTCCGGACAATGCGGTTTCTTCCCAGATGGATGCTGATGCCCAGAATATGCCGGTCTGCACTCAGCACTTCGAGTTCATCTACCGGAGCAAAACCATCTTCCAATGTTACTCCCTCCCTTATTTTGGCTTCATCGGCCTGGCTTATGGCTTTGTCCAGGTCTACCTGATATATTTTTTTTACATTGTGGCTGGGGTGCATCAGTTTTTCTGACAATTCCCCGTCGTTGGTGAGCAGCAGCAGCCCGGTAGTATTGCGGTCGAGCCGGCCTACAGGGTAGATTCTTTCTTCGCAGGCTTTATCCACCAGTTGCATCACTGTTTTTCTTTCCTCAGGGTCATCGGTGGTGGTAAGGAAATCTTTGGGCTTATTCAGCAGCACATACACCAGTTTTTCTCTGTTTAGAATGCGCTTTCCGTATTTAACTACATCGTCTTTTTTTACTTTGTAGCCCATCTGATCGACAACTTTGCCGTTTACCGTAATCTGACCAGAAGAAATAAGAACATCGGCTTCCCTTCTGGAGCAGAGTCCTGACTGGGCTATAAACCGGTTGAGGCGTATCTCGTTTTCTTCGCTTTCTTTTATTTTTCTTGCGGGTCTTCCGGTTTTTTTCAAATCATAATCCGGGGCTTTTCCAGGTTCAAAGCCACTATCGCCTCTCCTGAACTGGCGAAATTGCGAGGGAGCCTGTTTTCCCAGTCTGCTGTTTTCTTTGGGCCTGCGGTCGGTGCGGCCTCTGTCGCCATCTTGTTCAAAACCTCCGGAGGGTCTTCTGTCACTTCTTACCGGGTAGCCGGAATCAGGTTTTCTGTCTGGTCTGAATTCGGGCTTGCCACCCTCTCTGTCGAAGCGGGGCCGGCGGTCGCTTTCATTTCTATCTCTGAATCCGGATGCAGGTTTTCTTTCTGGTCTGAATTCTGGTTTTCCTCCCTCTCTGTCGAAGCGGGGCCGGCGGTCGCTTTCGTTTCTATCTCTGAATCCGGATGCAGGTTTTCTTTCTGGTCTGAATTCTGGTTTTCCACCC
>JBIKMV010000076.1:0-11907 GCA_044359055.1 Catalimonadaceae bacterium | reverse complement strand
ACCCCACCGGCTACAAGCATCACATCACCCATGCCGTTTTTGCGAAGTTCCTCTTTCAGCTGGGGCAACCAGATTTTGTGCCCCCCGGCAAGGGAAGATACCCCGACAATGTGCACATCATTTTCCAGAGCCTGCCTGGCTACCTCATCGGGCATAGAAAAAAGCGGTCCCATGTCCACATCGAAGCCAAGATCGGCATAGCCCGAAGCTACCACCTTCGCCCCGCGGTCGTGCCCGTCCTGCCCGAGTTTGGCCACCAGAATACGGGGCCTTCTCCCCTCCTTCTCAGCGAAGGTATCGGCCAGTTTTCTTGCTGCCGTAAAATATTCGTCCTGTTCCACAATGGATTTATAAACACCCGAAATTAAACGAATAGTCGGATTATATCGGGTAAATGCTTTTTCAATGGCAAGAGAAATTTCTCCCAGAGTGGCGCGGTTCCTGGCTGCCGCTACCGCCAGGTGAAGAATGTTATTGTCCATTTCCCCACCGGCATTTCCGGATTTCAGTTCAAGGGCCCGCATTTCTATTGCCGAAAGAGAGGCCTGAACTGCAGATTCATTGCGGGTCTTTCTGATTTTTTCAATGGATTCTATCTGGGCTTTGCGGACCTCCTCCAAGTCAATGGATAGCACATCCAGGCCCTGCGGCCGTGGCTGCTCATTGAGGTTTATTCCCACAAGAAATTCTTTTCCTGTATCAATTCGACCCTGTTTTATGGCTGCCGCCTCTTCTATCCGGAGTTTAGGTATGCCAAGGTTAATGGCTTTGGTCATGCCTCCGTGATCTTCAATTAACCGGATTTCGGCCCGGGCTTTCTCAAGCAAATCTAGGGTTAGTTTTTCTATGACTTCAGACCCTCCCCAGGTATCAATAGATCGGCAGGTATCGGTTTCCTTCTGAATAAAAATCTGGGTATTTCGGGCTATGCGGGCCGAAAATGGTGTTGGCAGTGCGATGGCCTCATCCAATGAATTGGTATGCAGACTCTGGGTTTGCCCGTGGGCAGCAGCCATAGCTTCTATGGTGGTACGGGCCACATTATTGAAGGGGTCCTGTTCGGTAAGGCTGTAGCCCGAAGTCTGACAATGTGTTCTGAGCATCAAAGACTTATCCTTCCTTGGGTGAAATTGCTTCATAAGTTCTGCCCAAAGGATGCGCCCGGCCCTCAGTTTGGCTACTTCCAGAAGATAATTCATGCCTATTCCCCAGAAAAAAGAAATTCTTGGAGCAAAATCGTCTACATCCAGGCCGGCTTCAATTCCTGTTTTTACATATTCGATTCCGTCTGCCAGGGTATAGGCCAGTTCCAGATGAGCAGGTGCTCCGGCTTCGTGCATGTGATATCCGGATACAGAGATGGAATTGAATTTGGGCATTCGGGCGGCGGTATAGGCAAAAATTTCAGCCACCAGTTTCATGGATTCTCCCGGTGGGTAGATGAAAGTATTGCGAACCATAAATTCTTTCAGGATATCATTCTGAATGGTTCCTGCCAATGCCTCAGGCCCTACTCCCTGCTCTTCTGCGGCCACGATGTAGAAAGCCATAACCGGTATGACAGCTCCGTTCATTGTCATCGAAACCGATATCCTGTCGAGGGGAATGCCGTCGAACAACACCTTCATATCTTCTACAGAATCAATGGCTACGCCGGCAGCACCGACATCGCCCTGTGCCCGCGGATGGTCCGAATCATAACCTCTGTGGGTGGGCAGGTCAAAAGCTACCGACAAGCCGGTTTGGCCTCCGGCGAGATTTTGCCTGTAAAATGCATTCGATGCCCGGGCTGTGGAGAAACCGGCATACTGCCGTATGGTCCAGGGTTGTGTGACAAACATGGCCGGATAGGGCCCTCTGGCAAAGGGTGCAAATCCCGGGGGTATTGCCACATAAGACGGTTCCTGTTTCCCTGGTCCGGAATTGCCTTCAAGGAAAGACTGATTGAAAGCAAAATCAGCATAGTTTCGGGTAGTAGTCATTGGAGATAATACTTTTCTTATACTTGGTTTTCAGAGAATTACAACCTTTCAAAAATACCGGCAACGCCTTGCCCTCCGCCCACGCATGCCGTTACCATTCCGATTTTTTGATTCCTTAGTTTCAATTCCTCCAGAATCTGAACACTGAGTTTGGCACCGGAGCAACCCAGCGGGTGTCCGAGAGCAATGGCCCCCCCATTCACATTTACCTTGCCGGGGTCCATTTCCAGCTGACCCATTACAGCCAGGGCTTGTGAAGCAAATGCCTCGTTGAGCTCAATCAAATCCACATCAGAAAGCGGAAGTCCTGCCAATCGCAAGGCTTTGGGAACGGCCTCAACCGGACCAATTCCCATAACCGAGGGCTCCACTCCTGCTACAGCATAGCTGAGCATCCGGGCTTTGGGTACGATGCCCAACTCTTTCATTCTGCGGTCGCTCATGAGGATAACAAATGATGCTCCGTCGGAAGTTTGTGAAGAATTTCCGGCCGTAACGGTACCCTCCGCTGCAAAAACAGGCTTTAAGCGGGAAAGGGCTTCCAGGCTGGTATCGGCCCTCGGACCTTCATCAGTATCAAAAACATATTTTCTAGTGGCTCTCTTCATTCCCTGATCTGCATACACCTCCTCTACATCAACCGGCACAATCTGACTTTTGAATTTACCAGTTTTGATCGCATGAATGGCCTTTTCATGGGAACGAAGGGCAAACTGATCCTGGTCGGCCCGGCTTATGCCATATTTTCTCTGCACCATTTCAGCAGTAAGCCCCATACCCAGATAGTAATCCGCATGGTCTTTGGCAAGTTTATAATTCAATGCTGTTTTCCAGCCCGTTACCGGAACCATGGACATAGATTCGGTTCCGCCGGCAATGATGCAATCCGCCTGACCGGCATGAATCCGGGCGGCAGCAATGGCTATGGCTTCAAGTCCTGAGCCGCAATAGCGGTTCACCACAAAACCCGGCACCTGAACCGGCAGCGAAAGCAGGGAAATGATGCGGCCCATTTGCATGCCCTGTTCGGCTTCGGGCACAGCATTGCCCACAATCAGGTCGTCAATGCTTACAGGATCCAATTCGGGTATTTTGGAAATAAGGTGACCGATAACCTGCGCAGCGAGGTCATCAGAACGCATAAACCGCAAAGCTCCTTTGGGTGCTTTTCCTACTGCTGTCCGGTAGCCGTCCACTATATAGGCATTCATAATCCAGGGTTGTTAATGGCGGAGCAAGGTAAGAAAGGCGGCTTAAAATGCGGACCTTTCCGGAGAAAATCATGTCAATCCGGGGACTTTTTTTGAGAGAATCTCCCAAATCTCCCCTTTTTGACCCGGGATATAGGCCAACCAAGCTTCGCCATTGAGAAGCCAAAACCAGCCTTTGCTTTTTGGCAATTGATACAAATCTTCTTTTTCGGCTGCTTTTTCCACCCATTCCCGAACCTGTTCGCGGGAAGATTTCCAGTAGGGCTCTTCCCAGGATAGCTGGTCCTGACGGGGTAGTTCAAGAACAACGGACCTCTCTGTAAAAAGCCACTGAATGCGGGCAGATTCATAAAAGTTACTCTTCTCCAGCCTACCCAGAACCATTTCCATAGGCAGTTCGCGGCCGGCAATTTCCAGGCAGGCCTGAATAAGTTCCTCGGCAAACAGGGTCCATTTTTCTTCATGGGAAGGAAAAAAAATTCCGGTTTTACCCTCCATCTGAAAAAATATCCGCTGAGCAGTCTCTTCTGACAACCAATTTTCCTGTGCCAGATTTCGCATCCATTCTTCCTTCCATACGGGCGGCAATATGCCTTCCCAGGAGAAATCGTCTGAAGCAGAAAAACCCTCTGCTTCCAGCTCCTCAGCCGGAATTTCTTCGCGGTTGGTGAAAATCTGCTTTACGCGGGTTTGCAATCCGCCGGGCACCTCCTCCATCCAAAATTCCGCTTCGAAACTGGCGGGAGGCAGAAGGCTGTCCGGAGTCTGGTAGTAGAATTTTGTTTGTGTCATGTTATTTTTTTTGCCAGACCGGAGTCTGACCGGCCAAATGGCTTTTTAAAAGGGAGCGATTTACTTTTAAGGTCGAAGTGGCGGGAATATGACTGAGGAAAAATACAGCACGGGGCAACTTCACAGGATCAACATGTTGAGCCCATTCCAACATCATTTTTTCAATATCTTTGATCTGACCGGAAAAATCTTCCCACACCATAACCAGCTTTTCTCCCAAAAGGTCATCCTCAATTCCCAAAAAAAAGGGTTCTTTTTCTAAGTCAGAAAAAAAATGATTCCAGCTTTGCCTAATTTCCTCCGGATGGATTTTCAAACCCCCGGAATTGACTACTTCATCTTTTCTTCCAAGGAAAAAAAAAGACTGGCGTGGTCCCTCAGCCTGTTTCACAAGGTCATGGGTTTCAATCCACTGATCTTCTGTAACCGCTCCTCTTACCGAAAGCGAATAGTCAGGTGATATCCTTATTTCTATTCCGGGCAGCACGATATAAGGTGCATCAGGTGTAAAAAGTTGCTGAAATGGGTCCCATATTTTCCGCAGGGCAAAATGGGAGACGGTCTCGGTCATACCAAAGGATTGGTAAACAGGGCATTTCAGGCGGGGAATCCGGAGCAGCAGCTTTTGGGGAACGGAAGCTCCGCCCAAAAGAACGCCTTTCCAGTTCCGGCTTTGCTCCAGGATCTCTTTAGATTGTAAAACAGATTCCAACTGCGGAGGAACCATGGAAATGAGCCATTTCTTTTCTTCAGCTTCAGGGGATTTTGCTTTGAATGGCGAAAGTGAAGGCTCAAGCAAAAGGACATCCATGTTTGCTTCCAATGCCCTGGCCAATACCATCAATCCGCCCACTTTTGCAGCAGGAAGACAAAGTACAAAACCCTCTGTTTTTGAATCAGGCTTGAAAAAGTCCAGCGTAAGGCGGACACTCGCCCTGATTCTCTCCCGAGAGAGGAGAATCTCTTTGGGCTCTGATGTACTGCCAGAAGTGGATACTTTGAAGAAAGAATATTCTGAAAACCAGAATCCGAGAAACCTGACTATGGCATCCGCAAAGGGAGGCAATTGTCCTTCAGCCGAGGCTTCGAGCAATGCATGAGGTGAATACCTTCTACCATTCAGGTAAAAATTCACCGGCCGGGATTACAGAAAATTTAACCTTGAAAAAAGTTCGTCCTGATAAGTTTTGCTGATAGGCACATGCTTACCATTGATTATCAGAGTGTTTCCTTCGATGTACTGAATTTTTCGGAGATTAACAATATAGGAACGATGTACCCGCATAAAGGTTTTTCCCCTCAGCTTTTCTTCTACTGCTTTCATAGTGCTGTACACTATGTAACGGGCACTTTCGGTATGAACAAGTACATAATCTGCCAGAGCCTCTACAAAGAAAATCTCGTGATAACCCAGTTTGTAGAACTTGGAATTTGATTTGACATAGATTTCTTTCTTTTCATCCAAATCATCCGACTCAGCATCTTTGGAAAAATACAAGTTGTCGACAGCGCGGTGAATGGCTTTGGCAAACCGTTCAAACTGTACAGGCTTTACCAGATAATCCAGAGCCTTCAGGTCGAAGGCTTCCACAGCATGTCCGGATTCTGTCGTAATCAGGATGGTTTGGGGCAAATGGGGAACAGCCTTCATCAACTCGATTCCACTCATCTCCGGCATGTTTATATCCAGCAGAAGGATATCGATGTCCGGATTGTTTACTAAAAAATTGAACCCCTCTTTCCCGCTTTTTAAAGAAGCTTCGAGTTTCAAAAAATCCAGCCTGCTGATATAATTTTCTAAAATAAGGCGCGATGCCTCATCATCCTCAACAATTACGCAAGAATAAACTTGATTTGTTTTTTCGCTCATTTCAAATTTGACAAAAATGTTAAAAAGAGAATTTTTTGGTTAAAAAAAAATAGCAAAGGAGTTATCTCCGGAATGCGGGGCAAATAAAATGAATTTTTTGAACTATTTGAACTTTGGGAAATTAAAACAAAGATGTTATGACAAAGATTCGAAAAATTATTATCTAAAGAAAATCTTCGAAAAAAAATAAACGAATTAGAGAAAAACATGCTATTCATCTTCATAACCTCCCGCATCTCCCATCTGGGCAAAGGGAGCAAATCGCTCAAAATCGGCTTCATACTTTTTGGCGCTCACCGGATTGGTGGTGCGATATGCCATATACAATTGCTGCAAAATGTACACATTGGTTTGAATATCGAATCCAAACCGGGCTGGATTTTTAGTCAAATATTCCAAATCATCCACTGCCCTTTTGTGCATGGTTCCGGCAATTTCTTCTGCCCTTTTTTGTTCCCCGATTTCAAGTAGCAGAGGAATAAACTGCGGCACATACACATCGTATTGTGTAGCCGGGTCGGGCATTACTTTGAAACAGTAATCCAGAACTTCTTTGGCCTTCTGCAACTTTGTTTTGGCCCCCTCCGCCTGCGCTGTGATATTGGTTCTGCCAGTATCTCCCTCCATCCGGGCCTCGTTGATAAGCTGAGAAGCCAGCATGTAAAAGGATTTTCTGGCATTCAGCGGAAACCGTTTGTAGTTTTCATCATAATATACATCAGGGTTGTCGAGATTACGCCAGTACATCTTTTTCATCATGTTTTCGTACATCACGGGGGTATTCACTACGCCATCTGATGCTCCCGGATTGTAGATGGGCATGAGCCGGTAAGCCAAACCCTCCAGATACAGAAAAGGCTTCAGATTGAGGTAGGAAGCATTGGAAAGGGTGGTTGAAAAGTAAACCGGCCGGCTCCAGTCCATATTGGCCAGAATATTCAACACCACAAAATCATTTTTGTACAATGCATTTTTTCCGGTGGTCCAGTTCAGGCTCGATACCACCCTTCCTTTTTCCTTGGCCGGAATCCAGTCCATAGCAGCAACTTTTGCGCTATCCACTGGAATGAAGAAGGTTTTGGTAGGATAGGATGCAATTTCTTTTCCTCCCTGAGTAGAAACCATGAGGATGCGGTTATTTTCCTGGATCAGTTTCATTAGGGTGCGCAGGTCCACACCACTTTTTACTGCAGGATTTTCCACAAAGGGGATGTAATCATTTTTTCCCTGAATGTAGTCTTTCAGCTCGAGGGATACGGGTAGCGGAGTGGATTCATAGGCCTGTCTTTTCATCTGACTGATGTACCAGTCGGTGCCCAGAAGGCTGAGGTTACAAACCCGCACATCGGTCCGGAATCCTTCTACCTCCTGCACATACCAGAGCGGGAAAGTATCATTGTCCCCGCCGGTAAAGAGAATGGCATTTTTGGCGCAGGAATTCAGCAGGTTTTTGGCCGAATCAACAGAGTGATACCGGTTGGACCTGTCGTGGTCGTTCCAGGCACCTTTGGCCATGACCGCAGGAACAAGAAAACCGATCAGGGTGGCAACAATTCCTGAAATCATCCCATTTTTCAAAATTTTCTGCAAAAGTTCAGAGAGCATAAGGATTCCCAGACCAATCCAGATACAGAAGGCATAATAAGAACCTGCAAAGGTATAATCCCTTTCCCGGGGCTCCACAGGGGGCTGATTTAGGTAAATGACAATGGCTATTCCTGTAAAAAAGAACAACAATCCCACAACAAAAGACTGGGTTGAATTTCTGGAATACTGATAAAACAGACCTAAAAGACCCAGAATAAACGGAAGGGCATAATATTGATTACGGCCCCGGTTTTTGGTTACCGATTCCGGCAAACCTTTGTCACTGGCCAAAGGAGTAAGTACCCCGGCATCCTGATAATCGGATTCCCGGCCAATAAAGTTCCAGCCGAAATACCGGAAGTACATATGCCCGATCTGGTATTTGAAAAGGAAAGCCAGATTCTGGGAGAAAGAAGGCTTTGCCTCGGGGTCGGCCGGTAATCTTACCCAGCGTTTATAGGCGGCAATGTGGTTGCCTTGAGGGCTGTAAATCCGGGGCAACAAGGTTTTGTCCCTTGAAGCATATTCCTGAATCAGTTTGCGCTCAACAATCTCATATTTTTCCTTTCCTTTGATGTAAACCGGATCTCCCTCTTTATTGGAAACAGGCGATGCATTGTACTGCGGACCATAAAGAAGAGGCCTGTCGCCATATTGCTCTCTTTTCAGATAGCTCACGAAGGAAATGGCATTTTCAGGATCATTTTCATCAATCGGCGGGTTGAAATTTGACCGGATCATGATGATGCCATAAGAAGAATATCCGATCAGAATAAAGGTAAAACACAATAAGGCCAAATTGGCCAATACTTTATTCTTCTGCTCCGTGAAGCGGATGCCATAGATAAGGCCACCCAGAAAGAGCACCACAAAAAACAGGATGCCCGAGTTGAAAGGCAGTCCGATGGAATTGACAAAGAATATTTCAAATGAATTGGCCAGAGAAGGCAGACCAGTAATGACACCCACCTGAATGATGCCCAGAATCACCAGACTGATACCAAAGGTTAATGCAAGGCCTTTCAGCGAAAAGGAATATTTCCTGAAATAATACACATACGCCAGAGCCGGAATGGTAACAAGATTAAGAAGGTGAACGCCAATGGAAAGACCCATCATGTAGGCAATAAAAAGCAGCCAGCGATCGGCATGGGGCTCGTCTGCCACGGCATCCCACTTCAGGATGGCCCAGAAAACAATCGCAGTAAAGAAGCTGGACATGGCATAGACTTCAGCCTCCACAGCCGAAAACCAGGCGGAATCGCTGAATGTATAAGCCAAGCCTCCGATTAATCCGGCACCCAGAATTCCGGCCATTTGTCCTGAATTCATGGTTTCACCCGTTTTGAGCACGAGTTTACGGGCCAGAAGGGTGATGGTCCAGAACAGGAAAAGAGAAGAAAATGCCGAACAGAGCACTGAGACCATATTCACCCAGAAAGCCACCTGGGTGACATCGCTGCCAGCAAGGAGTGAAAACATCCGGCCCACAAGAAGGAAGAAAGGGGCGCCGGGTGGGTGCGGAACCATGAGCTTGTAGGAGACAGCGATAAATTCACCACAATCCCAGAAACTTCCGGTAGGTTCTACAGTGGCTGTGTAGGTGTAGGTGGCGATGGCAAAAACCAGCCATCCCAAAAGATTATTTAATCTTTGGAAATTGTTCATTTAAAGACTATTTTCTTGAAAAAGAGTTTTTTGCGAAACCGCTTGTTTGGTTATCATACAAATAAGGGGGGCAAAGCTAAATAAAATCAGGTCATTGGCAATATTGCTTCTTGCGGCATTGATTTTAAATGAAAAGACTGGGTTCTGCTGCCGGAGCAGGAAGGCTGAGGGGAGGTCAATAAAAGAACCGGGGCCGGAAGCAATTGCGCCCGGCCCCGGAAAACCAGATTCAGCGAAATTTTATCGGAGCAAAACCATTTTATTACTCAGGATTTTGCCATCCGTTTGCATTTCTAGATGATAAACGCCGTTTGGAATAAGACCAAGCCGTATTTCGCTTTCCATTCGCTCCCCGGCACCACTCCATTCTTCTTCATAAACGAGAATTCCTATGGAATTGAAAATCCGTAGAACGGCCTTCCCGGTTCTGCTTCCCTCCAGAATCATATCAAACAGGCCGGCATTCGGATTGGGATAGAAATTCCACCGCAGCCCTGCATTGGCAATGCCCCCTTTTACAGAGGTACAAATGGTGGTATCTACAACAATGGTATCACGATAGATACAATTTAGGGTTGTCTGTACCTCTACCCAGTAGATTCCCGCGGAGTCAATAGTAAAAGTTTGGCCTGTACTGCCATTGCTCCACAAATAGGAGGCAAATCCGGAACCTGCATCCAGTACAAGAGAAGAGTCCTGACAAATAACCGTATCATTTCCAAGGAAAACCGGATTGGCCGGCCTGAAGATGTTCATTGTGTCATTAGACGAACAGCTGCCCAGAATAGCCGTCCAGATAAAGGTGTTCCTTCCAAAGGAAAGCCCTGAAACCTGAGTGGTGTCGGTTGTGGGATTGAGGATGGACCCTGTTCCGGCAATCTGGGACCAGTTGCCCGCAACAAGATTACCGGTTATGGCTTCCAGCAGGGAAACACCGTTGCAAGACTGTTTATCAGGACCGGCATCGGCCACTGGAACCGGGTTTCCTGTGATGGTAACTTCATCCGAAGCGGGCAGACAAATGCCGTTTCGTACTGTCCATCTGAACACATTCGACCCGATTCCAAGGCCTGAAACCAACGGGGTTAGGCTTGAGGTATCTGAAATGATAGCAGACCCGGAAATCACTGACCACGAACCTATTCCGGTAAGCGGTGCCGCGGCCAGCAGGCTGGTGTTGGTGCCACAGACATTTTGGCTTGGTCCGGCCTGGGCTGGGCCCGGAGGAAGAAAGGAGGTAATGCTTACCTGATCGGTGTCTGAAGGGCAAACCGTATTGTACACAATCCAGCGAAAAATATTCAATCCCGATCCCAGACCCGTCACCCCGGTGGTGGCTGAATCCGGATTTGCAATCATACCAGACCCTGAAACCAGCTGCCAAAGACCCAGTCCGGCAGGTGATTTTACCGCATTCAGCTGTGCCGAATCCCCACAAATTGTCTGAGAACCACCAGCTTGCGCAGAAAGCAATGGGCTGAATACAACAAAAACAGAGTCAAAAGTCACAGGGCAATTGCCATTGGTTACAGTCCAGACTAAAATGTTTAGCCCAAAATTAGGGTCAGTTAGTCCAGAAACCGGACTGAACGGATCTGACAGAATGCCATCTCCGGAAACCACAGACCAGGATCCCGAACCTGTAGCCGGAGGAATGGCGGCCAAGGCTGCACCTGTTCCACATATAGCCTGATCTGGCCCGGCAAGGGCAGCAGCGGGCGGCTCAAACCGGATTATTCGTACCGTATCGGAATTGGAAGGACAGATACCATTGCTGAGGGTCCAGACAAAGACATTGGCCCCGATACCAAGGTTGAAGACCCGGCTACCCGCATCCGAAGGCGCCTCAATGGTACCCGAACCCGAAATTAGGGTCCAGATTCCAGTTCCAACCAAAGGTGTATTGCCGCTCAGCAACGCCGAATCCTGACAAAGGGCCTGGTCTGTTCCCGCATTAGCAACAGGAAGTGCATTCACCAGGATATTTACCGTATCGCTGTTTTCTCCAAATCCAGGCAGGGAGATGGTCCAGGCAAATTGGTTGAGTCCAATCCCAAGTCCGTTTACTGGCGAATTTGGAGAACTTGGATCCAGAATGTTACCGGAACCTGAAACCAAAATCCATTCGCCAACTCCAACCTGCGGGGTATTTCCATCCAGATTGGTAGAATCAGAACAAATGTTTTGGTCAGGGCCAGCATCGGCATCAGTCAGCACCAGTTGGTTTCTGAAGATGGTTACCGAATCGGATACTGAACCGCAAAAGTTGGAAACTGTCCATGAAAAGACATTTTCTCCCAATGCCAAACCTGTTACATTGGTTGTAGCGGAAAGGCTGTCTTCAATCAATCCCGCTCCTGAAACCAATTCCCATTTTCCGGTTTCTCCTGTACTCAATGGATTTGCAGAAAGAATGGAGGCATCTGCAAAAATGTTTTGGTTTGTTCCTGCATTAGCAACAGGAAGTGCATTCACCAGGATATTTACCGTATCACTGTTTTCTCCAAATCCAGGCAGGGAGATGGTCCAGGCAAATTGATTGAGTCCTGCGCCCAGGCCGCTAACTGGGGAATTTGGAGAACTTGGATCCAGAATGTTACCGGAACCTGAAACCAAAATCCATTCGCCAACTCCAACCTGCGGGGTATTTCCATCCAGATTGGTAGAATCAGAACAAATGTTTTGGTCAGGGCCAGCATCGGCATCAGTCAGCACCAGTTGGTTTCTGAAGATGGTTACCGAATCGGATACTGAACCGCAAAAGTTGGAAACTGTCCAGGTAAAGATATTTTCTCCT
>JBIKMV010000256.1:0-3658 GCA_044359055.1 Catalimonadaceae bacterium | reverse complement strand
ATTGGAAATTTTCCGCAGGGAGCTTCCATTGAGGATATTCTTGCTCATTCAAATCTTGCATTGAATGAAAGAACTCTTCAGCGCCGCTTGTCCAAACTGGAGAAGGAGCTACAAGAAATTAGGGTAGCCGGTAGTTCAAGGGCAACCAGGTATTTTCTGGTGATTAAGAATGCAGAACAAGAGCCTATCCAATCAGGACTTATCCCCCTTTCTGAAGCCGGACTTGAGATTCTTAATTATGTATCGAAGCCAAAATATCAGAGGAAACCGGTAAGCTATTTCCGTAGTTTTTTGGATAATTATAGGCCAAATGTAACGGCCTACCTGTCAAGGAAAGAACTGGACAGGCTTAACAAAGTCAGTAAAACAGGTGGATCCCAAGAGCCAGCCGGAACCTATGCAAGAGAGATTCTGAACCGACTTTTGATTGATTTATCCTGGAATTCCAGTCGATTGGAAGGCAACACTTATTCCCTTTTGGATACACAGCAACTGATTGCATTCGGAAAATCAGCAGAAGGCAAATCGGCACTTGATGCACAGATGATTCTAAATCATAAAGAGGCCATTGAATTTCTGGTTGAATCGGCAGGAGAGATTCGCTTTGACCGGTATACCCTTATGAACCTGCATGCATTGCTTTCGAATAACTTGTTGGCTGATTCAGGTGCAGCCGGTCGTTTGAGGACAATAGAGGTGGGAATTTCTAATTCAGTGTATCTACCCCTGGGTATCCCACAGCTTATCTCGGAACTCTTTGATCAAATTCTGATGAAAGCAAATGAGATAGAAAACCCCTTTGAACAAGCATTCTTTATAACCGTTCATCTGCCTTACCTTCAGCCTTTTGACGATGTTAATAAAAGGGTATCAAGACTTGCAGCAAATATCCCATTTTTACAACACAATCTTTCTCCATTGGCTTTTGTGGATGTACCAAGCGATTTGTACACAAGAGGAATTATGGGTGTTTACGAACTTAATCGGATTGAACTGCTCAGGGATGTGTTTATTTGGGCCTATGAACGGTCAGCCAACCGTTATGCTGCTATTCAACATTCCATAGGCGAGCCGGACCCTTTCAGATTAAAGTATCGGGAAGAGATAAAGTCTCTGATTTTCTCAATTGTCACCAATGCCATGAATGCCTTGCCGGCTCTAAAAGAAATCCGAAACTCTGCCAACTTACTGCCATTCGAAGAGCAGACAAAATTTGTGGAATCCGTTGAAACCGAGCTCCTTACTTTGCACGAAGGAAATATTGCACGGTATAGAATTCGTCATCCTGAATATTTGGTCTGGAAAAAAGTCTGGGATTCTCCTCCCCTTGCATGATAAACAGGAGATGCAACAGTAAACGACTTTGGCTGAAAAGAACCCAACAGGCCGTTTTGAAAATAAAAAAGCCCCTGAATTTCAGAGGCTTTTCTTCGTAGCGGGAACAGGACTCGAACCTGTGACCTTTGGGTTATGAGCCCAACGAGCTACCAACTGCTCCATCCCGCGGTGTATTTTTTTACCTTCAAAAACCGGACCAAATCAGTGAACTGACAATGGCTTGCCTTTCAAAAGCGTTGCAAAGATAGAACTTATATTTTTTCCGGCGCCGAATTATTCCAAAAAAAATTAAAAATCTTTCCCCTCTCCTGCCGAATGTGCTGTTTGTTTGCAGAATAAAACAAAGCTCCTGTATCATCGGTTTCATACAGCAGAGACAATTCCATTCTACAAAAAATGTCTAAAGGATTCTCCTGGATTTCTGTTCTGGTTATTTCTCTGGTTTCCAGTCTTGGAGCCTTGTATCCCGACCGCAAAGTGTTTCGCAGTACAGACCAGGCCTATCAAAGCATCAGCGAGCGGCAAACGGACATCCTGGGCAAATATTTTTCGGACACCCTGCCTGCCTTTGGTGCCAATATTAATTTTGTAGCGCCCGCCCAAAGGGTTAAAAGTTCTGTTGTTCATATCCGGTCGAGCTACGACAAATCCCCCGAAAATATCCGCCGCTTTCATGAGGATGTTCCGGGATTTGATGACTTTTTTTCATTACCCGGGCCCGGGAAAGAGTCCTCAGGTTCAGGTGTCATCCTCACCGATCAGGGCTACATTGTCACCAATCACCATGTAATTGACCAAACCTCCAAGGTAGAAGTTGTTCTGGACAACAAGCAAAGCTACAAGGCCGAAATCGTGGGTTCTGACCCAACCACCGACCTTGCCTTGCTGAAAATCAATGCCACAGGGCTGCCATTTGTAAAATATGGAAACTCAGATGCCCTGGAGATTGGAGAATGGGTACTGGCCATCGGCAACCCTTTTGACCTTACCTCTACCGTTACAGCCGGCATCATTTCCGGCAAGGGACGAAGCATCAATCTGCTCAGAGAAAAATCAAATCTGGCCATTGAATCCTTCATCCAGACCGATGCGGCCGTAAACCCGGGTAACTCGGGCGGCGCACTTATTAATCTGAAAGGCGAACTGGTAGGCATCAACACCGCCATCGCCTCCCCTACCGGCTCATATTCAGGATATTCCTTCGCCGTACCGGCCAACCTGGTAAAGAAAGTGGTAGATGACCTTCAGAAATTTGGCGTGGTGCAGCGTGGCCTGCTGGGAATTTCTATTACCGATATCGATGCCCGCCTTGCAGAGGAATACAGCCTTTCCTCAAACGAAGGCGTTTATGTACGGGAGGTGGGTGAAGGCTCTGCTGCCGGGGATGCTGGCATACGGAAAGGAGACATCATTACCGCCCTTAACGGTAAAAAAACCGGATCTGTTCCCGAACTTCAGGAAATGGTGGGCAGGTTCAGGCCGGGAGAAAAAGTGAACATTACCCTCAAAAGGGGCGGCGAAGAAAAAACAGTATCTGTAACCCTGAAAAACCAAAACGGCAATACCCGAATAACCCGAAAAGAATCCGGTCAAAATCTGGAATTGGAGGAGCTGGAGGCCATTGTTGCCCCTGTATCGGAAGAGAAAAAAAGAACCCTTGGCATAAGCTACGGTGTTGAAATCATGGAATTAACCGGGAGCAGGCTTGAAAAAGCAGGCATTTCGGCGGGATTTGTGATTCAGAAGTTAGACAAGCAAGCGGTAAAAACACCGGAGCAGCTACGGCAATGGTACCGGCGAGGCAGCGACGCCATTCTGATAGAAGGAACAGATACCGAAGGCCGCAAAAGGTTTTTTGCCCTTGTCAAATAACCCTGCCTTTCAGCCATTCTCCCAGATTCCTTACCCATTCATCGGAATCGTTCAGACAGGGAAGCAAATCCCAATGGTGGCCGCCAGCTTTTTCAAAAACCTCTTTGTATTCTTCCCCTATTTCCTCTGTAGTCTCCAGACAATCGGCTACAAACGAAGGTGATAACGCCAGCACTTTTTTAATACCCTTTGCAGGCCACGCTGAAATCACCTCATCGGTATAGGGTTTTATCCAGGGATCTCTTCCCAGACGGGATTGAAAAGAAGTGGTAACCATCTGCTCTGGAATGCCCGCCTTTTCGGCCAACAATCGGGTGGTGGCAAAGCACTGCGCCCTGTAGCACAAATAGTTATGTGCCCCCAAAACCTTGCAGCAATCTGGATTCACAATACAGCGCCCTGTGTGGTCTCCTTTTTTGATTTGCCGCTCAGGCAGTCCGTGGTAAGT
>JBIKMV010000255.1:0-3678 GCA_044359055.1 Catalimonadaceae bacterium | reverse complement strand
GTGGTATGAGACATCCAAACCATCCTCCCGAATTTCCCACTCATTTTTCATGGGCATGTAAGAATAGGGTTCCTTATACACGGTTCGGGCAACGAGGGCAATCAGGGGTTTGGGAACAAATTCACCAATAAAAACAGCACCCCGCTTACAGATGCCCTTTTCCTTGTATCGCACATAAAACCGGAGATTTACTTCCTCAAAATTTTGATGGAAAGGAACCGGAATTCCTTTCAGTCTGGTATTCATAAACATAAATCCTACCATGCTCACCAAACATTTTCCTTCAAAAAAATCCAGTTCAGTTTTGGCTGGAAGAAATGGCTCCAGAATTCGGGGGTCAATGGGATAATTGACTAGGAGCAATTTCCGCCATTCAGCCCGCAGGAAAACTTTTTTCAAAGCAATAATGGGAAAATCAGAAAATCCTGTTCCGGACTCTGATGGATTTAAAACCCTGCTGTTTAGTTTTTGTTTTTGAGGATTACTCTGCTTCCGGAATAAAAAATTTCCATTCATGCAGCGCTTCTGAAAATCGCGGTTTCAGGAGGCTTTGGAAGGAAAAAACAGTTTGGATTGCGGCTTAATTTTCAGACTGAATATTCCGATTGAATTGCCTTATTTGCAGTCGATTTTTTAACTGATTCTATGAAAATTATCATTCCCATGGCAGGGCTCGGCAAAAGAATGCGCCCCCACACCCTGACTGTTCCAAAACCTCTGATTCCCATTGCTGGCAAACCCATAGTGCAACGACTGGTTGAAGACATTGCCAAAGTGTGCGGCGAGCCTGTAGAGGAGGTCAACTTTATCATACACAGTTCTTTTGGCCGGGAGGTGGAAAAAAAACTTCAGACCGTAGCCGAATCTGTCGGGGCAAGGGGATTGATTTCATACCAAGATACCCCGCTTGGAACTGCCCATGCCATTCTTTGTGCAGCAGAATCTTTGTCAGGAAACCTGGTTGTAGCCTTTGCTGATACCCTATTCAAAGCCAGCTTTACATTGGCAAAAGGGCATCCCAATACCATTTGGGTGCAGAAAGTAGAAGACCCTAAGCCCTTTGGAGTGGTAAAGCTTGACAGCCAAAACCGGATTACCGATTTTGTAGAAAAACCCGAAACCTTCGTTTCAGACCTGGCCATCATAGGCATTTATTACTTTCAGGATGGGGAAAACCTGAAAAAAGAACTGCAGTATCTGGTTGACAATGATATCAAAGACAAGGGTGAATACCAGCTCACCAACGCTCTGGAAAACATGAAAAATAAGGGAGTGGAGTTTGTGCCAGGACAAGTGGAAGAATGGCTGGATTGCGGAAACAAAAACTCAACCGTGGAAACCAACCAGCGCTACCTTACCTATCTTCCTGAAAGTGAATTGATTTCGAAAGATGCTATCATTGAAAACTCAATAATCATCCCGCCTGTTTATGTAGGCGAAGGGGCGGTAGTCCGCAATTCGGTTGTAGGCCCATATGTATCCATCGGCAAAAATTCTCAGGTAGACCGTGCCGTGATTTCCGGTTCTATTGTGCAGGAAAATGCAAAAATCAAGGAAGCCACCATCGAAAATTCTATGGTTGGGAACCATGCAGAAGTAAAGGGCCAGGCCAAAGATTTGAGTCTGGGTGATTACAATGTGATTCATATCTGAGCACAATTCAGGCTCTGACAAGACAAATCGGCCAATTATTCAACAACAATTCTACTATGTACACCATTCAAACTGATTTGCAGAAAACCCTGAAAGAAATTGAAGAACAGGGTCTTATGAAAAAAGAAAGGATCATCACTACGGCTCAGGCGGTTGAAATCGAAGCCTTGCCAGGCGGTGAGGTCCTTAATTTTTGCGCCAACAATTATCTGGGACTGAGTTCGCATCCCAGGGTAATCCGGGCTGCAAAGGAAGCCATCGATACCCACGGATTTGGTATGAGTTCTGTCCGCTTTATCTGCGGAACGCAGGACATACACAAAGAACTGGAAGCCAAAATTTCGGCTTTTCTGGGTACAGAAGACTGCATATTATACTGTGCGGCCTTCGATGCAAACGGCGGACTTTTCGAACCGCTGCTCGGACCGGAGGATGCCATTATTTCAGATGAACTGAATCATGCTTCCATCATAGACGGCATTAGGTTGTGCAAGGCCATGCGCTACCGCTACAAGCACAACGACATGGAAGACCTTGAAAATCAACTCAAAGCAGCAAGAGAAGCCGGCGCAAAACACATCCTCATTTTCACAGACGGTGTTTTTTCCATGGATGGCACCATAGCCCAGCTGGATAAAATCTGCGATTTGGCAGACCGCTACAAAGCCATGGTTGGCATAGACGAGTGCCACTCTACCGGCTTCATGGGAAAAACCGGCCGCGGCGTGCATGAACTGAAAGGCGTGATGGACCGCGTAGATATCATCACCGGAACTCTGGGCAAAGCACTTGGTGGAGCTTCCGGCGGATTTACTGCAGCGAAAAAGGAAATTGTGGAATTGCTCAGGCAAAGGTCCCGCCCTTATCTGTTTTCCAATGCTTTAGCCCCGGCCATCGTGGGTGCAAGCATAGCTGTCATGGATATGTTATCCGAAACCACTGAGCTCCGTGATAAACTGGAATCCAACACGCTGTATTTCAGACAAAAAATGACAGAAGCCGGCTTCGACATCAAACCCGGAACACACCCCATTTGCCCGGTAATGCTGTACGATGCCGTGCTGGCGCAAAAGTTTGCAGAAGCCCTTCTGAAAGAAGGAATTTATGTGATTGGTTTTTATTATCCGGTGGTCGGACACGGAAAAGCCCGGATTCGGGTTCAGATTTCAGCTGCCCACGAAAAGGAACACCTCAATGCCTGTATAGCAGCATTCATTAAGGTTGGCAAATCACTTGGCGTTTTGCAATCGGCATAAACACAGATTATATGGATTTAAAAGAAGCTAAAGTTCTGATTACCGGAGGTTCATCCGGCATTGGCTATGAGATAGCCCACAAGTTAAAACAGGCAGGTGCAATGGTAACCATCTGCGGCCGAAATGCCGAAAGACTTTTCAAATCTGCTGCCGAACTGGGGGTAAACCGCATCCATGCAGATGTCTCGGTTGAGGCCGATGCCATTCGCTGCACTAAGGAGGCCTGTGAATTGATGGGTGGCCTGAATGTTTTGATCAACAATGCCGGTTACGGCTTTTTTTGTTCTCTGGAAAATCTCGATATCCTGAAAATGGATGAACTGATGGCCACAAATGTGAGGGGCTTGGTTCTGATGGGAAAGGAGGCTTCCCGGATTTTTAAGGCGCAGCAAAATGGCAATATCATCAACATTTCCAGTACAGCAGGTCTTTCAGGATTTGCCGGTGGAACTGCCTATGTGGCCTCAAAATTTGCAGTGAAAGGCATAACTGAATGCTGGCGTGCAGAGTTGAGAAAACACAACATCCGGGTCATGCTCATAAATCCCTCTGAGGTTCAGACCAACTTTGTACTGAATGCCGGCCTGGAAGAAAGAGCCTACAATCCCTCAAAACTGGAAGCCGGTGAGATTGCCCATGTGGTGATTTCGATGTTGCAAATGCGAGATGTTGGATTTATTACCGAAGCAACCGTGTTTGCTACGAATCCGGTGTAGTCTATTGTGCTGAAAATCAGTATTTTCTCCCGTAATACAGGGTGAAAAATGCC
>JBIKMV010000067.1:0-13023 GCA_044359055.1 Catalimonadaceae bacterium | reverse complement strand
TTGTATTTGCGCATCAGGAATGCTTTTGAAAGCATCGGCACAGCGGCTGTCAATCAGAAAAAAAACTCCGGGCTTAAGCTCCATTGCCTTTTCGGCCAGATACTTCAGAAGCATCAGGCCACCGCTATTGTTAACATACAAGGCATCAATCAGTAAAGGAAGGCTCTGTTTGGGCTTCAAAATCTGAGGTTTTTTTTAAGGGTCAGAAAGGATTTGAGGGCGTAAACAAAAAAGCAAAAATAAACACTTGTTCTGAAAGCCGGATTCCGGACAAAGCTTCCAAAATATAATTTGCGCCTATACTTAAAGAAATGGGATGGCAGATTCCATTTTCATGCTTCGGGAACCTTTCAGCAGAATAAGGGCATTGTTGATTCTGTTTTTTTCGAGATAATTTTCAAAATCAGGTTTGTTCTGAAAATAGAGAGCCGCCGGGCAGGCAGAAGCAAAAGCCCGCATTTCGGGACCTACAACAACATATTGAATCTGAGGATGCCGCTTTGCCCATTGGCCCAGAAGAGCATGTTCGTTTTCAGAATCCGGCCCCAGTTCCAGCATATCTCCCAGCAGGGCCCACTTGTGGTCTCCTTTCAGCGCAAGCAGGTTTTCCAGGGCAGCGAGCACAGAACTCGGGTTCGCATTGTAAGCATCCGAAATGATGATATTGCTTTCTTTTTCAATCAATTGCGATCGGTTGTTTGAAGGCGAATATGTACATACAGCATGCAGAGCATTTTTCATGCCGATGCCATAGTACTGCGATATAGCCAAAGCTGCTGCCACATTGTGGAAGTTATAAGTGCCTGTAAGCCGGGTTTCGGCAGGACTGAAACCGGGAACTTCAATGGAAAGAAAAAATCCATTAGAGGAGAGATTGCAGACAAAATCATCGTCTGAATGGGGAAAGCGAAACCTGCGGCTCATTTTGTGTTCCAGTTTCAGATTCCACTCGTCTCGTGTATTGATAAAAGCCAGGCCTCCTTTTTCTTCCAGATAATCAAACAGTTCTGCATTGGCCATGGCCGTATTCTCTATCGTGCCAAAGCCCTCGAGATGGTCCTTTCCGACATTGGTAATCAGGCCGGTATCCGGGTTGGCTATCCGGCACAGTTCGGCAATCTCCCCGGGATGATTGGCCCCCATTTCGATGATGGCCATTTCATGGTGTTCCTGCAGCTGCAGCAGACACAGCGGCACCCCGATGTGGTTGTTGAGATTTCCGGGGGTGGAAAAAATCTTTTTTTCGGAGGATAAAGCAGCAAAAATCAATTCCTTGGTGGTGGTTTTTCCATTGGACCCACACACAGCAAGAATCGGCTTCCCCCAAACCTGCCTGTGGTGGTGGGCCAGCTCCTGCAGTGCTTCCAAACCATTGGCTACCAGCAATATTCCGGGATGTTGAAAATCCGGCTTTTCATCTAAAACCACAAATGAGGCACCTGCTTCCAGGGCCTGCGCAGCAAAAGCATTTCCATTGAAGTTGGGCCCCTTCAGGGCAAGGTACATCTGCCCTTTTGTAATTTTCCTGGTATCGGTGGTGAGGCCCTCCGACCTTAAAAAACAGGAGTAAATTTTTTCAATTTCCATCGCCCAAATATGGAACCTATTCAATTATTCCCCTCCGTTTTCTCATTGTCATCAGGCAAATCTTCCAGAAAGCGGGCTTTCCAATCCGGTTTGGGCACAAAGCAGGTTTTCTTCCTGCCAAACCAGCGATACCTGTTCCGGGCAATAAAATCATACATCATGTCTGTGAATGAGCGGGGCAATATCCCGAAAATTCCCAGAAAACTCCATGGAAAACCCAGCAGGCCGGCTACGAGGAATGCCGCCTGACTTTTTTGATATATCCTACCCCCGGAAAGCAAAACAACAGAATCGGTTTCGGAGCCGCCTCCCGGAAGATTTCCTGAAATCCGGCTGAAATACTTTGAATGCAAGGCCGAAAAATGAAGCAAGCCCTTTTTGTCTCTTTTCAGGATAAAATAAACAACCCCTTCGCAAAGCAGGCAAAACCCATCGAAAAACAGGATGTGGTCGGGTTCCTTTCGTTGAATTTCCATTTCAGGGTATTGACAATTCTTCCTGAGGAGTAGCAGATGCCTTGCAGAGCGCAAATATCGCACCATAGGCCTGCCATTCGGGATACATGCCCGAATTTTCTTTTTATATTTTTGAAATTCAGCATGTTGGATAAAAAAAATATTATCCCGGACAAACACCGGGCCCTGTTTAAACCCGGGATTTGCGGGGAATGGTTTTTTACCCTGAATAAAAATACCCTACCTTGAACCGGTAAAATCAACATGGAAAATCTACCGCCGCCGGACCCGAGAAGGTCCATTAAACTTCAGGCTTTCAGTGATTTACTCACTGTAATGGATGAGCTTCGCCTCAATTGCCCCTGGGATAAAAAGCAAACCCTGGAATCGCTCCGCCACCTGACCATTGAAGAGGTGTACGAACTGGGGGATGCTATTCTGGCCGGCAATATGGAAGAACTGAAAAAAGAGCTGGGCGATGTTTTTCTTCACCTGGTTTTTTATGCCCGCATTGCCGACGAGCAAAAAGCCTTTGATGTGGCCGATGTGATTCAAAGTCTGATTGCCAAACTGAAGTTCAGGCATCCGCATATTTACGGAGATGTGAAGGTGGCCGATGAACAGGAAGTGAAGCGCAACTGGGAAGCTTTGAAAAAGTCTGAAGGCCAGAAAAAGACCCTTGCCGGAGTACCTGCCTCACTTCCTCCCATGGTGAAGGCCATGCGGATTCAGGAAAAAGCAAGGGGAGCAGGTTTCGACTGGGAAGAGCCGCATCAGGTTTGGGAAAAGGTAGAAGAAGAAATGGCAGAACTCAGGGCCGAATGTGAGAATGCTGAATTTGACAAAGAAAAAGCCGAGAAGGAGTTGGGGGATGTATTCTTTTCTCTGATCAATTATGCCCGGTTTCTGGGCCTTAATCCCGATCAGGCGCTGGAAAAGACCAATCTGAAATTTATTTCCAGGTTTAATCATCTGGAGAAAAGAGCCGAAGAAGGCGGCAAAAAGCTGAATGACATGACCCTTCAGGAAATGGATGTGTTTTGGGAAGAAGCCAAGCGCATGGAATCGGGAGGGCATTAATCCAGATGGTATCTGACCCCCAGGAAAAAGGTGCTGCCCTGCATGGGGGCGTAATGGTAGCCGGTATCAAAAGTGTAGCCCTGAGGATTGTTTTGGTCAATCTTCTTATCAAAGGGATCAAATGGCCGCATTATGGGATTTTCTGAAACCCGATTGAGCAGGTTACGGATACCGGCATAGCATTCCCAACTTTCTTTTATTGATTTCCGCACCTGAAAATGAATCAATGGAACAACCGGAGAATATTCGGGTCTGAAATCGTTTTGGAGTACGGGCATTTTCATGGGGCCGCTTATCCTTCCGGTCAGGTCAAAGTTCCATTTTTTCCAAAGACAGGAAAGTGAAAAAGTCCCTGACAAAGCCGGAGCAAGAAGTTGGGTGTTTCGCTCCAATCCGCCGGATGATGTGTTTCTCCTTTCCATCTGATAGACATCCATCCAGGTAAGGCCTGCCATAGCTCTGAATCCGTTTTCAAGCTGCAGCGAGTAATTCACATACATACCTTGCGAAACGGCATAGCCCCGGAGATTGTCATAAATTACCTTGTCGGGATCTGTGAGAAAATCTGCATTTATCCGGTTCGAAAACCGTGTGTAAAAGGCATTGATTTCCAGCGTACTGAATCCTTTATCTCCATTGATAAACACTTCATAACCGGCATTGACATTCCAGCTTTTTTCGGGCATTAAATTTTCCAGAATAATCACCTGCCTTGACCCGCTCAGGGCAGCATGGTCTTCTGCAAAAAGATTCACTTCCCTGAAACCGGACCCTCCCGAAATGCGGAGCGTTCCGGATTCTGTGCATTTCCAGCGCAGGCCGGTCCGTGGGGTAAAAATAAGGCCATGTGCCGGATGCCGGTCGAAGCGAATGCCGCCCAGCAGCAGCAATTCAGGAGAAAGCTGATAATCTGCCTGAGCAAAAATGCCGGGAATCAGATGCTGTACAGCGCTGCTTCCGGTAATAGGCGTGTTGTCGTCGTAGTGTAGCAGGCGCAGGGGCAATCCTCCTACCAGACTCAGATTTTGCCGTTTTTCGGTGAAAATCAATTGCCCGAAGGCAATGTTCTGCCTTGATTCGAAGCGGTTTGTTCCATACCAGGAATCCTGTCTGTGGGTATTTAAGGCATAGTCCAGCCGCCATTTTCCTTTTTTATCCAGGGACTGGGTACCCAGAATTTCAACCCTCCGGGTTTTGATACTTTCACCATAAACCGAGTCGCCCGAAACCCAGCGCGGCCCGTAATTTATCTGCCCGCCCATGCGGTTTTCTCCGAAAAGTCGAACCGCCAGCGAGGAACGACCCTGTCCCTGCCGTTCAAAATTCCATTTGCTGAAAACCGAAACCCGTGACTGCAGGGCTATATCGGCAAATCCATCATGGTTCATGTCTTTAGGCAATCCGTAGTGGAACATATTGATGCCCAGCAAGGAAGAAGCCCTTCCTTTTTTCCATTTGGCCGAAAAATCGGCATTGGTCTCCCCTATTGATGTTGCCGATACATCGGCCGAAAATCGGGGTGAACTCTGGGGATCCCGGGTGATGATGTTAATGGTGCCGGCCATGGCTTCGGAGCCATACAGAGCTGAAGCCGGGCCTTTGGTGATTTCTACCCGCTTGAGCAAGGCCGATGGAATTCCGGCCAATCCATAAACTGCTGAAAGAGATGACATTATCGGCATTCCATCTATCAATACCATGGTATAAGGGCCGTCAAGTCCGTGGATTCGGATTTCAGGTGCAGCACACACATTGCAGCTGATTTGCGTCTGAACCCCATTTACAAGCTGAAGGGCTTCGGTCAGGTTGGGCGCCCAGGTTTTTTTAAATAAAACCGGGGTATAGGTCTCAATGGGCATTACAGATTCAGATTTCAGCCGCTCATTCAGGTGGCCGCTTACAACCACCTCTCCGAGTTGCTTATCGAGTGGCTTTAAAAATACCGTCTGAAAAACCCCCGGCTTCAGGAGAACCGAATCGGAAAAGAAACCGAGGCTAAAAACCTTGATCCAAAGGGGCTTTGGCCCGGCCTGAAAAGAGAAATATCCCTTTTCATTAGCGGCAAATCCCATACCTGGTGAAATGGCCTGAATTTGTACAAAAGGCAGGGGTTCTTCTGTGACCAGATTTTTAAACTGACCTGAAAAAACCGCAGTCTGCGCTTTTGAAAAAAAAGCAACCTGAAAAAAGACAGCGGCAAAAAGGAAATACCGGAGCATATTTTGTACAAACCAAATGGATGAAAGCGGTCCGGACAATATTGTTTTCAGGTTACTTGTCTTGCATTAAGAAAACGGACATATCATGTTCGGGAATCAGCTTTGCCTTTTCCTACATACAGATGAGGTTGTGATCCAGATCTACTTCCGAGTAACGGCTTCCTGTTTTCATCAGTTCCTGATGCTGAAAAAGGGCCATCAGTTCTACAAGCTGGGGTTTGTATTCAAGCCAACGGTTCTGAAGGGGGTCAAATAATTCAACATAATCCTTACCCGGCCAGAATTTGTAATCAAACTTTGGAAAATCCACCGTAACATATCCCGGGTAATAGTATGGCATTCCAAGGCTTATTCCTAGTTCTATCTTTTTGAGCATGAGAAACTTACCGGGGCTATATCTGCTGTAATCGGGATGAAAGAAGTTCAGTATTCCCGATAAGCTTTCGATTCCCCGATCGAACACACCTAAGGCTATCAGCTTTTCCCCGTCCCTGACTTCCATCATACGGGAAGGAAAAATCGTATCGGGCTTTTTTACAAAAGGCGGACAGCCATGCAAAAAAGCGGTAGCACTGGAACATCCTTCGAATCGGATGCTTTGCCGGTACTGGTCATACAATTCTTCATGTTCTTCAGAAAGATTAAGGGGCTTGATTTCCAGAGAAAAACCTGCATTTTTCCGCAGTACCTCTTTTTGCTTTTTCCCGAATTCAAAGGTATGAAGCCTGAAGCGGAGCCATATTACCCGCAGGTAGGTATCATTCAGAAAAATATGGTCAACTGAAAAAAGAGAATGCCCGGTACGGTACCAGCCACGGGCAAGAAATTCATCCAGAATCCCGGGATGAAGATCTTTTCCTGGACTTAGTCGCCTGCTATTCAGAAGCTTATCTACCAGTTCATCGTTTTTGTTCATTGGTGTTTGTATCTGGCAATGTATCTCGTCTTGAAAAAATTTCCGGATTGCCCATGGCCATGTACACCATATCATGAATTCTGGGCCGGATGTTGTTTTTTATCAGCTTGCTGTTTTCCGGATCCGGATAAACACGGTTGGAGAGAAATACAAAAATGAGTTTGTATTTCGGATCAACCCAAACGCATGTTCCTGTGAAGCCTGAATGTCCATAGGTTTCTTTGGAGCAATAGTTGGATGTAGGTCCGTCCTTAGACCAGAGATAGGGTTTGTCCCATCCCAGGCCCCTCCTATTTCTGGGAAATGGCCTCTGACTGAAAAGAGAAACCGTATGGGGAAGATGATAGTATTTTCCACCATAGTAGCCATAATTCAGGTTCATCTGCATGAGAATGGCCAGGCTCAGAGCGTTACCGAAAAGGCCGGCATGACCTCCTACCCCACCAAACATGGCTGCACCGGGATCATGGACATTGCCCCTCACCAGACTTTTTCTGAAGAGGGTGTCTTCTTCTGTAGGTGCAATTTCTGTTTCGGTAAAATACCTTTTGGGTTTAAAACAGAGTCTTTCCAGCCCGAGTGGACGGTAATATTGGCGGTCCAGAAACTGGTCTATGGGTTCGTGGGTAATCCTTTCGACGAGCTGTTTGAGAATGTAAAATCCAATATCTGAATATTTATAATCAAAGGTTCCGGCTTTATTTTTTTCAAGAAGGTCCGATTTGATAATCCAATTCCAAAGGCTGTCTTCCATTGTTTTCATGGCATACATACCGGGAACTACCTCGGTATCAAACCATTGATCCCGCTCGTCACAATAATAAACTTCTTTAACGCTCAGGTTTTTCATGGTTCGCTTCCAGTAGGGAATAAAGGGCTGAAGGCCTGCCTGATGCACCAATATTTCGGCAATCACCAGATTTTCTTTGTTGCTTCCCTTCAGTTCCGGAAGATAGTCCGAAGCTTTGTCCCAAAGATTTACACGACCCCTTTCATGGAGATACATCAGTCCCTGCAGGGTTGCTGCCACCTTGGTTACAGAGGCCAGATCATATATGGTTTCCGGTGAAACCGGAACAAGCGAGTCATAGGTTTGGAATCCAAATCCTTTCTGATAAACCACAGCCCCATTTTTCGCAACCAGAATCTGGCATCCGGGAGTCATTTTACTTGCCACAATGTGATTGGCAAAGCTGTCAATCCGGGCAAACCACTCGCTTTGCATACCCTCCTCTTCAGGTTCTGAAAAGCGCAGCCTCTCCACTTCAGGAGTGGCAAATCCAATTCCGTATTTTATGGTGGTGCCTGCCGAAACCGGCATTTTTCCTTTGGCCTGAATGGCACCGAATAGCACCTCAGGAACAAGATTTTGGGTAAATTCATTCCACTCGTAGGCAAGCAACAAATGCGGCACAAATTCAGTAATTCCTGTACTGTAGGCATTTCCGAAATGAACCACAACGGTTTCACACTTCTTAGACAACTCCCGGATAAAATCTTCAGCCTCGGGGCTGATGTTGTATTTCTTGCTGTGCACATTGCTGAGCTTGGCCAGGCCGATTACTACCGTTTTACCCTCCAGCCTTGACAATACTTCGGTGTATTTTTCTTTGGAGGCCTTGTCTGGAATCTGAAAATGTTCGAAGGGGGCATATTGGCTCAGCGCTTTCTGAAATCCATTTTTTTGCTGGTCTGTGCCTACAAGCACCGAAGCCAGCTGCATGGAGTCCAGAGCCCGGAAAGGAATCAGTTTTTTTCTGTTTTTGATAATGGTAATGGCCTCTGCATACAGGTTTTTGATGAAAATTTTATCCTCTTTCCGGTTAAGATCTTCCCAGAGGTTCCGGGTATCTATTGCAGTTGCCGTTTTCAAACCGGCCCAGTGTTTATAGGCAAGAATTTTTTTAATCCGCTTTTCGAGTTCCTTCCATCGGATCTGCCGGTTTGCCAGAGCGGCCTCAATCATGGCGATGGCTTTGGGTACATTTTCAGGAAAAAGCAGCACATCATTGCCTGCAAGCAGGGCTTTTACATCGGCTTCACCCGGACCAAAAAACTTACTCAATCCCTTCATATTCAGGGCGTCTGTAAAAATTAGTCCATCAAAATCTAGTTGTTCTTTTAAAATTCCCGTCACTACCTTCCGGGAAATACTGGTGGGAATTCCGGGACTGTTATCCAATGCGGGTACACTCAGATGGGCCACCATAATGCCACATACAGAATCCCGGATTAACCTTCTGAAAGGATGATATTCTATGCTTTCCAGATCAAATTTACTCCTTTTGATGACCGGCAAATCGTAGTGCGAATCGGCATCGGCATCGCCGTGTCCGGGAAAATGCTTCCCCACAGCTATGATGTGCTGACTCTGGAGGCCTTTCATATATGCAGAGCCCCTTTCGGCCACCGATTCGCGGTCTTCACTGAAAGCCCGGTAACCGATTACCGGATTTGAAGGATTACTGTTAACATCCACAACGGGGGAAAAACTGATCTGAACTCCCAGCCTTTTGCACTGCCTGCCCAGAATTTCACCCATTTTCCTGATTTTAGAAACATCCTGAAGGGCTCCGAGGGTCATTTGTCTGGGGAAATTCTGGGTTGAGTCCAGCCGCATACCCAGGCCCCATTCGGCATCCATCCCAATCCAAAGTGGAATTTTGGAGATATCCTGATAGCGATTGGTAAGCCTTGCCTGCCTTCCCGGACCACCCTGAAAGAAGATGAGCCCACCGATGTGATTCTCCCTAATCAGCTTTTCTATTTCTGCCTGATGTTCAGGACCTTTGTTACTGTAAGCCGCCACCATAAAAAGTTGTCCCATCCGCTCTTTCGGCGTCAGCGCATGATAGAGCGAATCGGCCCAGGCAAATGATTCTTTTCCGGGTTGGGCCAAAATCCGTAACGCCGGAAGGCAGAAAATCAATAAGACTGCCTGAATAAGGCGGGTGCTCAATTGAAGGGTGGTTTTTTTATTGTTCACTTCTGGAAAACTGAAAAATCCATTTGCCAATGACCAGATTGGTCAGGGGCCGGGATTTGGCAGAAAGGGGCAAATTTAGAAAGCCATATGGCATTCCTGTTTTTTGCGGTGCATATTTTTCAAAAAAAGCTTTGATGATTCAATCCAGGGTTTCAGGCCAAAGAAACCCTTATTTTTTTAAAAAACTGCACCAAAAATTGTTAACAATTATTTAACATTGCAGTTCATTGAAAAAGGACTATGAAAAAAGCACTGCGAAAAGAAATCCAATCTATGCTGATTACCAGCATCAACATCACGCTCAATACAATTGACGAAAAGGCCGCAGGAAAAATTTCCAGGTCGGTTGAAAAAGCAGCAGACAAGCTTACCAAAAGGTTTGCTAAAAAGCTGAAAATGAAGGGTAAAGTAAAAGAAGATGTCAGCAAATTGGTCGGCCGGAAAAGAAAAAAAGCCCTCCAGCCTGTTGAAGCAACAGCAGAAAAATCCTGAGTGTAGGATTTTCCTGAAGGCTGTACCAATTCGGAGTTTTATGACTCTGAATTAAAGTGCATTATATCCTTAAGCCTAATGTAATGTACCAGGCTCTGCCGTCTGACGGCAAAATGCCAGGTCCGGGATAAGACTCTGCCCTTCGGGTAAAGTATTTGGCATTCAGCGCATTGTTAAGGCTGGCTTCCATAAAGAGTTTACCCAATCCGTATCTAGCCGTTACATCCACCACCCTGTAGGCCGGAATAATACCCTCTACAGCTGTGGCAGAGCGCATGGCATTGGTGGCATCTGAGAAATGGCTGCCTACCTGCGAAAGCTGGATATTGAAAGCAAAATTCCTTTTCCTGATATTAAAACCCGTACGGAGCATATAGGGCGGAACCATTTCTACTTTTTTATTCAGAATGGAGGGGTCCCGGGTTGCTATATAACGGGCATCTACCCAGGCAAAGTTGATGAAGGCAGACAACCGCCACCTTTGTTCAGAAGGTTTTAACGGGTGAAGCCAGTCCAGCAGTTCTATCTCACCGAAACATTCAAGGCCCACATTGAGGGCATCTGATATGTTGCCCCTGTAGCGGTAATCGTTGAAAAGCGGTGGTCGGTCGGCACGCAATATCTGTCCTATTTTTCCTTGATAATACAGGCAGAAGGCCGTAAGTTCAAAGGCAAATTTCCCTTCCCTCCTGCCCCTGATGCCCAAATCTGCGGTAAAACCCCGCTCGTCCCGGATCAGAGAATCGACCACAAAATTGGGATTAACAATGCGCAAATCACTGAAATTGATGGCCCTGTAGTTCTGAGAGAAATTTGCATAGGCCTCAATAAGTGAGTCGGCCTTGTAGGCCAGGCCCATTCCTGCCAATAAAAAAGAGCGGCTCCTGAATTTTTCCTCCTCTTTTTTTTGATTGGCAATCAAATTGCCGGCCCCGTCCATGGTGCGGATGTTATAAAATCCCAAAGCGCCCGTCTCAGCAAATTCCCAGCGAAGACCCGGGGTCAGGCTCCATTTTTCACTGAATCTGAAAATATGTTCGGCAAAAAGGGCGGCATTCAGATTTGGAAAGCGGTAATCTGAATTTTCGGGGTTTCCGGGGTTTATCAATTGAAAATCAGGACCGATTCCGGTTCCGGCATCGCCCTGCACTGCCGTGGTGGAACCCCTGTACAATCGGAAACCCGCAAGCAGAACCTGGGTTTGCCGGCCCGCCTGATACCTGTGCAGAACACGGGTTTCGTTGCCGATATTGGCAAACCTGCCTTCTATCAGACTGCGGTTGCCTCCAAAGTCCACAACATTGATCCGCTCCATGTTGCCCAAAGATTTTCTGTAGGCAAGAAGGCCGAAGTTTCTGATATTCAATTGCGTACTTGCATTGAATCTGTAGGTTGCATGCAGGGCAAGCAGATTCCAGTCTACAGCAAACCAGTTCCGGCTTCTGAATGATTGCCAGGGGTTTTCCTCAAAATTTTTATCGGTCAGGCCTCCGGGCTGCCTGGCGAGATAGCCCATTTTGGTTATTTCAAGTTCAAGCCTGAGCTTGTCGTGTATCCTGAAATCCAATGCCAGAAATCCGTTTCCATATTCAAAGGAAGAATTGGGTCGGAAGCCGTCTCCCCTTTTGTACTGACAATAGGTAAAATATTGAAGTTTTCCTTTTGCAATGGTCCCGCCAAGGCTGTGAAATGAGTTGAAAAATCCCCTGGCTCCGGCTGTCTGACGAGATGTATATTCCCATTTTTTATCGGCCGGTCCCCTTTTGAATCGGAAATTCAAAAGACCACCAAACTGGCTTCCATACTGAAGGGAGGCTGCACCCCGTACAATTTCAATGCGCTCCAGCGCCTCCGCAGGCGGTGTATAATAACTTTCGGGATAGCCCAAAGCATCTGCAGAAATGTCATAACCGTTTTGCCTTACATTGAAGTTTGCCGTTCTGTTGGGACTCAAACCCCGACCCCCGACCCCAAGTTGCAGCCCGGCTCCGTCGCTTTCCCAGATGTGAAGGCCGGTTACCTTTCCAAAAACCTGACGGGGATTATTGGTAGCTAGGTTGGCAGCAGTGTTTTTCATAACCACCACCTCAGATTTACGGCCCTCATAAATGCCAAACCGGTCAACAGATTTCAATTGCAGCATACCCGACTCCTGATTATAAAGATCTGTAATCTGCACTTCATCAAGATTTTTTGCTCTGTCAGTTAAAGTGATTTCAAATTCCTGAAAGAGAAGGTTTACCTTCAGCGGCAATTCTTTTGGCAAATAGCCTGAGGCAAAAGCCCGAAGCCTGTAAGAACCCTGAGGAATGCCGGAAAAAACAAAACGCCCAAGGGAATCGCAGCGGCCTTCTCCCATATTATTATCCAGCATCAGTACGGCAAAGGGAATGCCCCGACCCTCTGAATCCAGCACCCGGCAAGACAGTTTAGCCCGCTGAGCCCATGCCCCGGTGCTGACGACTAAAACAAAGACCAAAAACCAAAGGCTAGTTCTCATCAGGCAAGATCCATTTTTTATGCTCCCAACCATCTTCCTCTTTCATCAGGTCGGCATGCGGATTGATAAGCAAGCGACCCGGCTTGCCATTGAGGGTTACATATACCTCCGCCCTGACCCGGGGCTTGGACATGCCCCGGGCGGCATAGTGAGCACCCAGAAAATGTGCAAACTGAAGAATCATATCAGGCTGCATAGCCATTTGTTTTTCCTGATGGATATTCAGGAAATCTGAATTCACCACAAGGCCTTCTCTACCCGTTTTACCGTCCTTTACATAAAACTGAGCAGTCCCGGCTTTCTCCATCAGCATCACCCGCCAAGAAAACCGGTAGCCTTGTTCGGTAAAAAAAATGTTGCCCGGATAAAGCAGGTAACGCCATGGAAACAGAATTTGAAAACCAAAAAACAAGATCAGAAAGCCTAAAATGATTTTTTGGGTTACCGGCCGGAGGGGTGCGGAGGTAAATCCGGCAGGAATAAATCGCAGCCATGAAAGCAAATTCCTGTGCCAGGGAGCAGAAAAAAACACGAGAGCGGCCCCCATCATCACCACAGGAAAAACACCGATTTGAAACAGTATGCCTGTTATCAGGTGAAAAATTACCACAAGGGCGAAAGCCAACGGCCGGCTTCGGGACCACATCAGCAGGAAGGGAATGCTGCAATCGTACAGCATTCCGGCCCAAGAAAAAATATAAGCCGTTGATTTTAAGGCCAAAAGAGGTCCGATAAGTGGGAGATTGTCGTGGGCGGGCAGCCAAATCTTCAGGGGCAAGGCTTCCAAT
>JBIKMV010000254.1:0-3695 GCA_044359055.1 Catalimonadaceae bacterium | reverse complement strand
TCAAAAACTAAGGAACAATGAAGAAGCCTGAATTTACAATCTTACCCGCCACTGCATCCGATTATCCCGCCATTCAGCAAATGGCCTGGGAAATCTGGCCTTCCTGGTATGCCGGCATCATTTCTATGGATCAGATTGAATATATGCTACGCCATTTTTACTCCCCCGCCGGTCTGGAAAAACAGGCCAAAGAGGGACAGCAGTTTTTTCTTGCGAAAGAAAACAGCAAACCGGTGGGTTTTCTGGGCCTTTCGGCAATATCCAAAAAAGAATGGAAGCTGGACAAACTCTACCTGATCGAAAAAACAAGGGGCAAGGGTTATGGCAGGATAATGATGAATTTTGCTTTGGAACTTGCCCGGAAAAATAAAGCTGACAACTTGATTCTCAATGTAAACCGCTTCAACGAATCGAGAAATTTCTACTTCGGAATGGGCTTCCGCATCCGGGAAGTGGTAGACATTCCCCTGGCATGCTTCTGGCTGAATGACTTTATTGTGGAGAAGTCCTTGCGGTAAAGTGGGAGGCGGTTTCTGATTCCTTTTAGGAGTTTCAGATTGACCTCCCCTTTTGCTCTCCCATTGGATTTTGAAATCCTCAAAAGGCACCTGACTGATGTCAATCCGGGCTAACAGGGGGTTTCATTAGGTTTCAATGGCATTGCCATGGCAGATCCGGGCCATTCATATTCCACAAACCTCTGGTCAGCAAAACCATAAATCAAAATAGGTTTTGAATCATCGGGAAGGATTTGTCTCCGGTTTTGGGGAAATTTCAAAAAGGAATCTGGAGAAAAAACTATTTTCCAATCCTACTCTGGTTCGCCCCCAACGAAAAAATCAAAGATTCCCTCGCAACTCCTGCTCCCTCTCTATCGACTCAAAAAGGGCTTTGAAATTTCCTTTGCCGAAAGATTTCGCCCCTTTCCGCTGAATGATTTCATAGAACAGGGTCGGACGGTCTTCCACAGGCTTCGTAAAAATCTGCAGCAGGTAGCCTTCTTCATCACGGTCCACCAGAATATTCAGTGCTTTGAGGGCCTGAATGTCCTCATCTATCAGCCCAACCCTGATTTTTAAATCATCATAATAGGTTTCCGGAACATACAAAAATTCCACGCCCCGGCGCTTCAGTTCGCCCACGGTATGGATGATGTTGTCTGTAGCCAGGGCCAAATGCTGCACACCGGGTCCATGGTAAAAGTCAAGGTATTCTTCAATCTGGGATTTTTTCTTCCCTTCTGCCGGTTCGTTGATGGGAAATTTCACATATCCATTTCCGTTCGACACCACTTTCGACATCAGTGCCGAGTATTCGGTAGAAATATCGCTATCGTCGAATGTAACCAACAAGTTAAAGCCCATGATGCGCTCGTAATAATCTACCCAGGTATTCATTTCTCCCCAACCTACATTGCCCACGCAGTGGTCTATGTGCATGAGTCCGATAGGCGCAGAAAGCGCAGGTTTATCCACCCTCCGGTAGCCCGGCAGGAAGGCGCCTTGGTAATTCTTTCTTTCCACAAAGGTATGGATGGTTTCTCCGTAGGTCTGGATAGAAGCCAGCACCACAGTCCCGCTTTCATCTTTCAGCTCTACCGGTGCCGAAACGCCAATGGCGCCTCTTTTGGTGGTTTCTTCATAGCTTTTGGCCGCATCATCTACCCATAGGGCTAGCACTTTTACGCCATCGCCGTGCTTTTTTACATGCTCCGCTACAGGATGATCGGGATACAAGGCGGTGGTGAGCACCAGCCTGATTTTCCCCTGCTCCAGCACATAAGAGGCCCTGTCTTTCAAACCGGTTTCCGGACCGGCATAGGCAATGCATTTGTATCCGAAAGCGGCCTGATAATAATAGGCTGATTGTTTGGCATTTCCGACATAAAATTCAACATGGTCTGTGCCCAGAAGGGGCAGAAAATCTTCTCCAACGGGCTTTGATGCAGGTTCGGCAGCTACTAGCATAGGTTTTTTATTTGGATGCAAAGGTATGGTTCTTATGGCATTAACTTTAAAATTTCGGGGAAGGCAAGAATAATTTTTGATATTTTTCGAGCAAAATCAACCTTTGCAACCTCTCTGAAAAGGAAGAACATGAACAAAAAGAAGTTGAATGCCGATTTGATCCAAATCGCCGAAAAAAGAATTAACCTGAACCAGCTGGATTATGCCGATGAGGCCTACGACGCCGCCGAAGATGCCCTCCACGAGGCAGAGGATGCTTTTTTATCCGAATTCGGGGATTTTCTGGAAGATGTTCTGGATGATGTGCACGAGCGGATTTGCGCCGGAACAGATGTTCTTATTCCCACTGCCTACATTGCCAAAAATTATGTGAGAAAAGGGGAAACACTTGACGGTGAACCATTGTACGACATCAGTTCAAAAGAGGGTGTACTGGTGGAAGCCGATCAGTATCCGGGAAAAACAGCCCGCCTTGTGCTCATTCCGGCCCCTGCAAGGCTGATTCTTACCGTTGGTGGCAAAGCAAGGGAAATTGTCTGGGAACTGGGTTCCAATTGATTTTAGTGAATTGGATTCTCTTGTCAGTTGGTTCGAAATCCCAGTTGTCCACTTTCAAAGGGCCAAAGCCTTCTATGAACATGTTTTTCAGACCAGCCTTGAGGTGGGCATACTTGGGGAATATACCATGGGGTTTTTCCCTGTTTCTTCAGGACCCTCCGGTTCTCTGGTAATGGGCGAAGGATACAAACCCTCAGTTTATGGCCCTCGCATCTACATCAATTGCAATCCTGACCTTCAACCCTTCGTAAACCGGGCTCTGGAAATGGGTGGACAAATCATCGTCCCCAAAATGAAAATCAGCGAGGAAGTAGGCTTTATTTGCTTCGTCCTCGATTCTGAAGGCAATTCTCTGGCTATGCACTCGCAGAATTGACGGGAGGATTAGCCTGTAAAATGAATTCCGGGTGAATTGCTAAAAATCAGAATGCCCCTAAGGCTTTTCCTTTTCTTTCTCCTTGTCCTTGCTTTTTTCTCTGGCCTTCTGCATGGGGTTCTGACCCATGCTCACAGGTCCTCTGCCAAAGCGGCCTCCCTTGAATAACTGAAATTTATTGGGCATTTCCTTCACCGGCCACATCCCGTTTTCTTCATTGATGTCCGCCGTTTCTTTGTCCGGATCCAGTTTGATGCTCGCCACTTCCTTGTCTTTCATAAAGACTTTCTTCACCTTGAGTTCATTCTTTCTCCAAATCTGGGCCGGAATGCGGTCTACCTCTTTGCTACCATCCTTGAAAGTGAATTCTACAATGATGGGCATTACCAGGCCACCTGTATTTCGGAAACTGAGTTCATAAAAATACTTGTTTGCCCAAATGGCTTTAAGGCTGTCCATGGCTCTGTCGGGTCCGGCTGCTGGGGCTGCCGGCATCATCATCCTTCGAAACATGGCTTCATCGTCATCACCGCTCCGGTTGTAATAATAAAAATCGCGGAGGCTGGTATCGGCATCCACGGCAAAGGAAATAGACTTGTCCCCGGCATTTCTGAGCTGACCCAAATGCTTGAAATTCTGACGATTAAAGGCCATTTCATTGGCTGGAGCATCCAGCTTGTACCACTTTACAGAGTCCAGACTGATGTCCACAGGGTCTATCCCGAAAAACCAACCGCGCCAGAACCAGTCGAGATCTACGGCAGAAGCATCTTCCATGGTTCGGAAGAAATCGG
>JBIKMV010000253.1:0-3733 GCA_044359055.1 Catalimonadaceae bacterium | reverse complement strand
CTCCGTGCCGGTAGTATTCTATCTCAACCTGAGAGTCAAGTCTGGAAATGGCTTTGAATTCAAAAGTAGAACCATCTTCACGAACTGCTTTCACGGTCAGCTCTTTGCCTGGAAAATTGTCGCTGCCAAGTCCAATGATGCTGAAAGATTCTCTGCCAGTCAGGCCGAGGCTTTCGGTGTTTTGTCCGTCTTTGAATTGCAAAGGAACAACGCCCATTCCAACCAGATTGCTTCTGTGGATGCGCTCATAGCTTTCGGCAATTACAACCCGGATTCCTAAAAGGTAGGTTCCTTTGGCTGCCCAGTCCCGGCTTGAACCGGATCCGTATTCTTTACCGGCCAAAACCATCAAAGGCGTGTTGCTTGCTTTGTATTGAACAGCAGCATCGTAAACCGTTGTTTCCTCGTTGGTAGGGAAATAGGTGGTAAATCCACCTTCTTTGGTAGCTACTTTGTTCTTGATTCGCACATTGGCAAAAGTGCCGCGCACCATCACTTCATCGTGACCTCTGCGGCTTCCATAAGAGTTGAAATCTTCTTTGGCTACGCCTCTGCCTATCAGATATTTTCCGGCAGGGGTCCCTTCTTTAAATGAACCTGCAGGCGAAATGTGGTCGGTGGTAACAGAATCGCCCAAACTCAACAAAACTCTCGCATTGTGAATATCCTGAATCTGGCCTGGCTCAACCGACATATTTTCAAAAAACGGCGCTTCTTTAATATAAGTAGATTCTGCATCCCATTGGTACACCTGTCCGGTTGCGGATTGCAATTCCTGCCATTGGGCATCCCCATCAAAAATGGTATCGTAGCTCTTGGCGAATTCCGTAGTGGAAAGCGATTCGTGAATGGTCTTGTTGATTTCTTCTGTGGTTGGCCAGATGTCCTTTAACAAAACAGCGTTTCCAGCCTTGTCAAAACCCAAAGGATCGGTTTCAAAATCGAAATCAACCTTGCCAGCCAATGCATAAGCCACAACCAACATAGGTGACATCAAAAAGTTCATTTTGATTTGTGGGTGAACCCTTGCCTCAAAATTTCGGTTACCTGAAAGGGCAGAAGCCACAACCAGGTCATGCGATTCAACCGCTTTGGCGATGTGGTCAGGCAAAGGTCCTGAGTTTCCAATGCAACTTGTGCAGCCATATCCTACCACATTGAATTTCAGCTTCTCCATGTAAGGAAGCAAGCCGGACTTGGAAAGATATTCAGTTACAACTTTGGAACCCGGAGCCAGTGATGGTTTCACCCAAGGCTTGATATCCAATCCTTTTTCAACTGCTTTTTTGGCAATCAGTCCAGCACCGATCATAACAGATGGATTGGAGGTATTGGTACAGGAAGTGATGGCTGCGAGAACCACATTTCCATCATAAAGCATGTAGTCTTCTTTACCGTCGAATACATAGGCACCTTTCATTTCGCCTTCGCCGATGGTAGCAGTTTGGGTTTGAGCCCGCTTTTCGGCAGGCACATATTTTCTGCCAAAATCCTGAATCAAACCTTCAAATTTGGATTTGAATTCGGATACAACAATTTTATCCTGAGGTCTTTTTGGTCCCGAAACAGTTGGAACTACTGTGGATAAATCGAGTTCAACAACTGAAGAATACTCAATCGGCTCACTGTGATCCAACCAAAGCATATTGGCTTTGCAGTATGCTTCTACGGTTTTTACCAATTCCTCCGGACGGTTTGATTTTCTCAGATAATCCAAAGTCTGCTCATCAATCGGGAAGAAAGAAACGGTAGAACCAAACTCGGGCGACATATTGGAAATGGTAGCTCTGTCGGGAACGGTAAGTGTGGCAAGTCCTTCGCCAAATACCTCCACAAATTTGCCAACCACACCATGTTTTCTTAAGATTTGGGTGATGGTCAATACCATATCCGTGGCAGTAGTGCCAAGTGGAAGCTTGCCTGTAAGTTTCAGACCGACCACTTCAGGCATAATGAAAAACAGCGGTTGACCCAGAAGGGCAGCTTCGGCCTCAATGCCTCCAACACCCCAGGCAACCACACCAATACCATTCACCATGGGAGTATGAGAATCGGTTCCCACCAGAGTATCGGGAAATGCCACCCCATTTCGGACCTGTACCGCTTTGGCCAGATATTCAAGATTTACTTGGTGGCAGATTCCCATACCAGGAGGCACCACAGAAAAGTTATCAAACGATTTCTGCGCCCATTTCAGGAACTGATACCTTTCTCCGTTTCGCTCATACTCCACATCCACATTTTTTTTCAGAGAATCGGCCGTACCAAAATAATCCACCATTACAGAGTGGTCAATCACCAGATCTACAGGGATTAAAGGATTAACCTTGTTGGGGTCTTTGCCTTTCCGTGCCATTTCGCCGCGGATACTGGCTATGTCCACCACAGCAGGAACACCTGTAAAATCCTGCATCAGCACCCGGGCCGGCATGAAGGGTATTTCTTTGTCGGCGGGTTTTGGAGCCCAGCCTAAAACCGTTTCTACATTTTCTTGTGTAATGGCAAAACCATCGTAGTTGCGAAGGGCATTTTCTACCAATATCCGGATGGAATACGGCAGTTTGGAAATGTTCCGGCCCTGCTTCTGCATTTCAGCCAGACTGTAATATTTTACTTTCCCGGTGGGGGTGTCCAGTTCGCGGACTATGCCGTAGATGTCTTGTTTTTCAGCCATATAGATCTTTTTTTCGCTTTGAATTCAACCGATTTTTCGGGGTCGCAATTTGGGCAAAACTTTGCAAAAAGGCACTTTAAAATTCAAAAAACAGCCCTGATTTTTAGATTCAAGGGGAAATAATGGAAAGAGAAAAACTTTGAACAGGATCAGGCGGAAAAGAAGAAAAAGCTGAGCAAAATCATTTATTTCTCATCACCACAGGATATTTTTGAAAAAAAATTTTACATGAAACCCGGCCTGGCAAAAGAAAAATCAGGAAAGCGGATCTGGATGGTAGAATCAGACAAGCAAAGCCGCTCAGATATTGAAACCGTTTTTCAGAATAAAGAGCATTGGAATCTGATCTGGTTTTCTGATCTGAATGCCCTCCTTTCTGCCTCGGCCTCCGAGAATCCTATGGCCATTCTGATTGATATTGAGCATTTTGGCCAGGCTCCAAATTCAGGTTTCAACACCGGAAACATTGAAAAAATCAGGACTAAATTTCCTTCTGCCGAGGTTTTGGTATTTACACTGCCGGAACATGAAGCCGAAGCTGCCGAATGTCTCAAGCAAGGCGCCATGGATTATATTGTGGTGAATGCGCACCAGTTTGTCAAACTCGAGTATGAATTGCTTTGGCTTGAGGATGTTCTGGAGGAGCGCCGAGCAAATCGTACATTTATTACCCGATTGTTTATTCTGCTCGGCATCATGGCAGCTCTGATTGCTCTGATGATTTTTCTATACGAAATGGGCTATCTGAAGGAAGGAAACGACCCCAACATTCTGATGGGTGTTTAGCTGTTTACAGGACATCTGAGGTAAAAAGCTCTTTTTCGAACTAGGGTCACGGTTTGGAGAGGTCAAAAAAAAACCATCTGAGGCAGATGGTTTTTTCGGGTTGAAAAGTGCAGAAAAGGTCTTTGGTGTGTTTATTTCAAATTTGGAATTTACCTCTCGATCAGGGTTTCTTGTGAATAGTGGCTTATTCGGAAAATGCAAGTTTCAGGTTTCATGAAAAATAAAAAATCTAATAGAATTTCTTGAAAACCTAATACGATGCAAATGAAATAT
>JBIKMV010000252.1:0-3751 GCA_044359055.1 Catalimonadaceae bacterium | reverse complement strand
ATCCCTTTTACATGCAAGCCCGTGGTTTCCTCATTTTGAATAAATTCAGGGATTTTTTCTGTTATTTTGAACTTTTTAAAATTCTGGCCGGAAAAATTCCCGTGCCGGTAACCGGAACCTTCTGAAAAAAGACTGATCAAAGTGTCTCAAGATTTTTCATGCATCATCACACAATCCAATTACATCCCCTGGAAAGGGTATTTTGATGCCATATCGAAGGTAGATACTTTCGTGGTGTACGATGACATGCAATATACCAAGCGGGATTGGCGAAACCGCAACCTGATAAAAACCCCGCAGGGTTTAAAGTGGTTAAGTATTCCGGTGAATGTGAGCGGTAAATTCTTTCAGAAAATCAATGAGGCCGAAACCCAGGATTCCTTCTGGATTCAATCTCATTTGGATGCACTCAAACAAAATTATGCCAAGGCAGAATGTTACCGTGAGGTATGGCCCTGGATTCAGGACCTTTACCATGGCTGTAAATCCACAAATCTTTCGGAAATCAATCTGTATTTTATAAGGGCAATCATGGAGTTTTTGGAAATCAACACCCCGATCAGGAGTTCGTCCGAATTTGTTCTCAATGAAGAGCGGACCATGCGCCTGGTAGATATTTGTGTTGAATTGAAAGCCACCGATTATTATTCAGGACCGGCTGCCAAACCTTACATGCAGGAAAATTTTTTTGAAGAAAAAGGCATCCGGGTTCACTATTTCGATTATTCGGGATATCCGGAATACCCCCAGTTGTTTCCGCCATTTGAACATGGCGTTAGCATATTAGATCTTATTTTGAACAAAGGAAAAGACGCAAAAAACTTTTATTCCAATGGAAAAAAATGACATTTTAACCAATGTAAACCGCTATTATACAGACAAGATTCTCCAGCATGGCCCCACCCCTGCGGGTGTAGACTGGAAGTCTGCCGAATCGCAGGATTTGCGGTTTGCACAACTTGCCAAGATAATAGAACCCGATAACGAAACTTTTTCGGTTCTCGATTATGGCTGCGGTTTTGGAAGCCTCTATGGCTTTCTTCAAAAGTACTTTCAAAATTTCAGTTTTACAGGATACGACATTTCCAGTGAGATGCTGAAAGAGGCCGAGAAGTTGTACCCCTCAGGGTCAACAGTACAGTGGACCAATCAAACCGGCATCGAAAAATACGACTATCTCATTTCCAGCGGAATATTCAATGTCAAAAATGCCTATTCCGATGCCGACTGGCTGGCCTACATTCTGGATGTTTTACATCAGATGGATAAGCTCACGACAAAAGGGTTTTCGTTCAATGTGCTGACATCCTACTCGGATGAAGACAAGAAGCGTCCCGACCTGTACTATGCCGATCCCTTGTTTATCTTTGATTACTGCAAGCGGCATTTTTCCAAAAGAGTTGCGCTGCTGCACGATTATCCCATTTACGAATTTTCCATCCTGGTCCGTAAGTAATCGTGTCAAAAATTGTAATTTTCGGAACCGGCGATATCGCTCAGATTGCAGCCTATTACCTAAAGATCGATTCTCCCCATGAGGTTGTGGCTTTCACGGTCAATAAGGCTTTCCTTACGCAGGAGACCTTCGAAGGGCTTCCGGTAGCTGCCTTTGAAGACATTGAAAAAATTTATCCGCCATCTGATTACCAGATGTTTATTGCACTCAGTTATTCAGGCCTGAATAAAATCAGGGAAGCAAAGTACCATGAGGCAAAAGCAAAGGGATACACCCTCATTTCATATGTAAGCAGCAAATGCTCTTACATGTCCCAGTATCCCTGCGGCGACAATTGTTTCATATTCGAAGATAATACCATTCAGCCTTTTGTTAAAATCGGAAGCAATGTTACCCTTTGGAGCGGCAACCACATCGGGCACCATTCCGAGGTAGATGATCACAATTTTATTTCTTCGCATGTGGTGATTTCCGGGCATTGCAAAATAGAATCCCATTGTTTTCTGGGCGTTAATGCTACCCTGCATAACAATGTGGTGGTAGAGAAGGAGAACATCATCGCTGCCGGAGCCATCATTGCCAAGTCTACCCAGGAAAAAGACATATGGTTGCCGGCAAGGTCATCCCGATCCGAAAAAAAATCAAATGAAATTAAATTTTGAAGGATGCAAAGGCCTTATTTGTCTGTCGTAAGTCCCGTTTACAAGGCAGGAAACATTGTAGACGAACTCGTTAGGCGAATCACCGCGGAAGCCGAAAAAATTACGGACCGGTACGAAATTGTCCTCGTAGAGGATGGAAGCCCGGACCATTCCTGGCAAAAAATAGAAGAAAACTGCAGGCAAAATCCCAAAATAAAAGGCATTAAACTGAGTCGCAATTTTGGACAGCACTTTGCCATTACTGCAGGTTTGGATCATGCAGAGGGAGAATATGTAGTGGTAATGGACTGCGATTTACAGGATGATCCCGGCTACATCCATCACCTCCTTGAGTTGGGTATGAAAGGCAACGACATTGTCTACACCATGAAGGAAAACCGCAAACATGGATTTTTTAAAAATATAACGGCTTCCATTTTCAACCTTATTTTCAATTATTTGATTGAAAACAAAGATTGGAAATCCAATAATAATGTCGGTGCTTTTTCCCTCCTCAGTAGGAAAGCGGTTCTGGGTTTCAGGAAATATAATGATTATCAGCGCCACTACCTCATGGTATTGCGTTGGCTGGGTTTCAAAAGTGCCTACCTACAAATAGAGCATAAGAAAAGGTTTGAGGGAAAAAGCAGCTACAGTTTTTCCAAAATGCTGATGCATGCCATAAACGGAATTACCTCTCAATCCGATAAGTTGTTGCGGCTTAATGTGGCAGCAGGAATCATCATTTCGCTTCTGGCCTTTTGCTGTGCGCTCATCATCATTACCTTATATTTTACGCAAGGGTTTTTGTCGGGCTGGGCCAGCTTAATCGTGACCCTGTTTTTTTCTACAGGGGTTCTGCTTACCAGCATTGGCATTTCCGGTATTTACATCGGAAAAACTTTTGAACAGGTTAAAAATCGTCCGAAGTATATTGTCGATACCATTTTGAATGAAGAATGATTGGTTTAGCGCCCGGTAATATTTTGCAATTGTTGTATATCCGAGAAAGGGTAAAGCAACTTCCTGCATCGTCCAGATTTTTAGAAATAGGTGCCGGCAACGGAATGATTTCGACCGAGCTGCTTAAATTGGGATTTCAGGGAATGGCCGTAGATTTAAACGAATCTGCCTGTGCCAACAACAGAAAAGCCAACGAAAAATTCATCCTTGAAAAGCGCTACACTGTTGTGAATGATGATTTTATGAATATCAGCGAAGGCAATTTCGATATCATCATTTCTTGTATGGTCATTGAACATATCCCGGAACCGGCATTGTCGGAGTTTATTCAAAAAGCGATGTCATTGCTGAGTGAAAATGGATCCCTGATTTTTTTGGTTCCCTCCGGCATGAAATTCTGGGGTATAGAAGATGACATTGCCGGCCATATCAGGCGGTATGAATTTGAGGATGTACACGAGCTGGCCGCAAAGAATGGTCTTCTGGTTGCACACATTGCCGGCCTTACATTTCCTGTTTCCAATATTTTATTCAGGCTATCCAATCAAATAGTAAGGAAAAATGAAGCCGAAAAACTGAATTTATCCCTCCGGGAGCGTACAGTTTATACTGGCAACAGAGAGGTACCGTTCAAAACCACCTTTCCTTTTGTGTTTGGCTTAATCCTGAATCCCTTGGTATTGTGGCCATT
>JBIKMV010000251.1:0-3768 GCA_044359055.1 Catalimonadaceae bacterium | reverse complement strand
CAATCCGCTCTCATACAGCCGCTTAGCCTCTTCCAGCTCCATCCAAATCCTTCCATCCAGCTTCAGGTCCCGGCCCTGGCTCACTTCTCCCAAGTCCAAAAAATCTACCTGCTTTTCATGGGCCAGTGACCGGATGCGATCTCCCTGCTCCGGGGCATAGGTAATCAACACCCGGCTTTGGCCTTCTCCAAACCAAAAGGCATCGTCCCGAACCTGAGTATCTACCTGCACCACAAAACCCAGATTTCCCTGTATGGCCGATTCGGCCAGAGCCAGCCATAGGCCGCCATCACTCAGGTCGTGGCAGGAAGCCGGCAGACCCTGCTTGATGAGTTTTTTCACCAGTTTTTGGGTATTCAACTCTTTATCAATGTCAAAATACGGTGCGGGTGAAGCCTTCACCTTATGCCAGGAATAGAGATACTCGGAGCAGGCAATATCCTCATTTACAGGCCCCAGCAGGGCAATCTTATGCCCCGCCTTTTTAAAGGCAATGGTCGTTTGCTTGTGCAAGCCTTCCATCAGACCCAGCATGCCTATGGTAGGCGTAGGAAATACCGGCCCGTCGTATCCCGACTGGTTGTAAAAACTCACATTGCCGCCTGTCACCGGAGTATGGAATGCCTCGCAAGCCATCTTCATTCCCTTTATGCTGTGCACAAACTGCCAGTACACTTCCGGATTGTATGGGTTGCCGAAATTCAGGCAATTGGTTATCGCCACAGGCTCGCCACCGGAACAAACAATGTTACGGGCTGCCTCAGCCACAGCTATCGCACAGCCCTGTTCAGGGTCTGCATGCACATACCGCGAATTGCAATCTACCGTTATCACAATGGCTGTATCCTTCGCCTGCTTCACCAAAACCACCGCAGCATCAGAAGGACGCCCTGCTGATGCGTTGGCTGTTCCCACCATGCTGTCGTATTGACGACTCACCCATTTTTTGGATGCCAGATTAGGATGTGAAAGCAGAAACCGCGCTACTTCTTCCAAATTCTCAGGCTGCGCAATGGTATTGGGATCAAACTTCTTGTTTTCAGCAAAATAAGCCGGCTCCTTCCATTCACGATGGTAAACAGGCGCCCCTCCGCCCAGCACCAGATCTTCGGCCGGCACATCGGCAACCAGTTCGCCATTCATAAAAAAGTGGAGCCGCTTCGTGTCCGTAACCACCCCGATTTCTGCACACTGCAAATCCCATTTGTCAAAAATTTCCAGAATATCACCTTCCCTGCCTTTCTGACCAACGATGAGCATCCTTTCCTGACTTTCGGAAAGCAAAATCTCGAAGGGCTGCATGTTTTCCTGCCTTGTGGGCACCTTGTCGAGCCAGATGTCCATGCCATGCTCTCCCTTGGCGCTCATCTCCGAAGTGGAGCAGATGATGCCCGCCGCACCCATATCCTGTATGCCAATCACCGAACCCGAGGCAATCACCTCCAGGGTGGCCTCCAGCAGAAGCTTTTCAGCAAAAGGATCGCCCACCTGTACCGCAGGCAACTTTTCGTTAGATTTCTCCGAAATATCTTCAGAAGCGAAGGTAGCCCCGTGAATGCCGTCTTTGCCTGTTCTCGAACCGACGATGTACACCGGATTCCCAACCCCGTACGATATCGCCTTTGCCGTTTTTGAGGTTTCCACCACGCCCGCCGAAAAAGCATTCACCAGCGGATTGGTATTGTAGCAATCGTCAAAAAAGACCTCCCCCCCTACCGTAGGAATCCCGAAGGCATTGCCGTAATCTCCGATACCCTTCACCACCCCTTTTATGAGGAACCGGTTTCTTTCTTTATCCGGATACCCGAAGCGCAGAGAATTCAACTGTGCTATCGGCCGTGCGCCCATCGTAAAAATATCGCGGTTGATGCCGCCTACCCCCGTAGCCGCACCCTGATAGGGCTCCAGCGCCGAAGGGTGATTGTGGCTTTCAATTTTAAAGGCAACTGCCAGACCCTGACCAATATCCACAAGGCCTGCATTTTCTTCACCGGCTTTGGCAAGCATCCTCTCCGAATCGCGGGGAAGGGTTTTCAGCCAGACAATGCTGTTTTTATACGAACAGTGCTCCGACCACATCACAGAGAAAATAGACAGCTCCGTAAAATTGGGCTTTCGCCCCAGAATCTCACAGATGCGCTCGTATTCTTCGGCAAGCAACCCGAGTTTTTTGGCAGTTTCTGCGGTAGGAAGGGCCTGTGTGGTCATATCAGCAACAAGAAATGGAGCTGCGAAACTAAAAAACATCCCACTCACCAGACCAATAATTTCATCTTTTTGGGGCTGCCCCCTCCTGCGTCGGGGTCGGGCTATCCGCTGCAACTCCGCCGCCCCGCCGCCCGCCCGCTTCGGGGTTTCCGCTCCTATCCCTCAGCCGGGCTGCAGCAAGGTATTTGCTGGTTCTGATATTAATTTAACCTTGGTTTTTATTCAGCAAGCGCCGCTTAAAAAAACCAAATTGCCCCCGCCGGGGTGCGGGTCTCCACGCAACAATTCCCGCATTCAAATTTCAAAGTTGTTCAAGGCTCTCATAACAATCGGGCCTTTGGAGACCGGGGCGGGGCGACCCGCCTTGGTTATCCGACAAAGACAACACCAAAAAACATAGTAATTTAAAAACCAAAAAATATTGTTGTTCTATCGGACAACTTTTCCTATCGTTGCAACGGATGAGCGAAATAAAGCAGAGGACAGTTACATTGTATAAAAATTACTTTACTGACTTTTTTAACAAGCAGAAACAAAAAGTAAAAGATAAGATTCTATAAACTTTCAGAATTATTGAAACTCAGCAACACATCCCGACCGACTACTTTGAACATATGACGGGAACGGATGGGCTTTATGAAATCAGAGTTAAGCAAGGTAGCGACATTTTTCGCATATTCTGCTTCTTTGACGAAGGGAAACTGATAGTACTAGCTAACGGGTTTCAAAAAAAGACCTAAAAGACACCGAAATCGGAAATTGAAAAAGCATTAAAAATCAAAAATGAATATGAGCAAGAAAAATAACTTAAAGACACTCGACCAATTTGTTGAACAGCAATATGGGAAAAAAGGAACAGCCAAACGAGACAAGTTTGAAAAAGGTTATGAATCCTTTAAACTCGGTTTTCTCATTCAACAGGCTCGACTAGAAAAAGGATTGACACAGGAAGAGCTTGCAGAAAAATGTGGAACGAACAAAGGCTACATTTCAAAAATCGAGAACGACATTAAGGAAGTCCGTATTTCGACACTTCAAAAAATAGTTGAACTCGGGCTTGGTGGACACCTTGAACTCTCAATCAAACTCTAACAACAAATAGGGCCTTTGGAGACTTTGCATGCTTGTATTATTGCACCAGGCCTGCCTTTAGGTAGGCACTATCGGTAGAAAAAAGCCACATACCCCCGCCCCCGCCAGGGTGCGTGTCTCCATGCAACATTCCCCCATTCAGGCGGCCTGTCCTGAACTTGATCCGGGAGGTGCTGCCCCGATTGGACTATTTCCGGGATTCCGGCTTTTGTATTTCTTTCCATGTGGCCGGAGGCCACTGAATATTTGGAACGGGGCAGAGCCGCGCTCCATTTAAATCCTATCCGAACCCCAGTCGGGCGGGGTAAATTTGGCACAGCCTCCGGAATACGCATAGGCCGGCTACCCTCAAAAATCCGCTTACAAGTACTTACAAGCGCTTACAAGTACTTATAGTCGACTACAAGTGCTTAGCAAGCACCTTGTTGGGGCATGTATCACGCAATATTGCGCCAACAAAAAATAGTA
>JBIKMV010000250.1:0-3772 GCA_044359055.1 Catalimonadaceae bacterium | reverse complement strand
CCGCTGTGACCGCATCTCTTCTGTGAGTGCAAAAAAGAAACTGAGTAATTTTTCCCTTATACCAAAATTGGCATAATCTTCGTTCGCTTCCAGTTTCTGCAGCACTCCGGTCAGGGTATCTGCCCAAGCTGAAGTTTCAATACTGGCAAAAGAGCTGAAATGCCTGTAGAAATCGGCCTCCTCAATGCCCAGAGTTTTACAAAAATGATATACAGACTCAGGGTTTTTTCCCGCGGTCAGGATAAAATCCATGTATCCGGATTTTATTTTGGTTTTCAGGTCAGATTCGATTTTAGGCGTGTTTTTTGTTTTCATAGATATGCAATTCCAAAGAAACAAACCCCACTCACTGCCCAAAGGTTTAAAAATCGAGAATTTAACCCAAAATAGCTATCAGGAAATCTTTTCTGACTCTAAACGGCTTCAAATGCCGGAAAGTCGGCACAGGTCAGAAGCTTCGGCACCTTTTCCTCTATCCCCGGTGCTGCTGCGAATTTCAAAAAAAAGGAACCGGTTTTTTGCATGCCTGCGCCGTAAACTTTGCTGACTGGCTTTGTCTCCCACCACGAAAGCCTTATAACCCATGCGGTTTTAAGCCATACCGCTCTTTTTCAGGCAGCAAATTCAAGCAGAAGCCGGCATTAAAATTTTTTCGCGGGGCCGTAAGCCGTTTTTAGATTTTCACGAAAAAATTGAAAATATTTTAAAAAATAGGCATAATTTTTATTAATTTTCTAAAAACCCGGAAAAATATCAGCCTCGCATTGTGTTTTGTTCAAAAATTAATTCTAATTTCAACCAAAATTTCCTCTGGTATGCACCCCGGCTTCCATATTGGTTTTCTCGAATTCCGCTGGATAGACCTGCTTGATATTCTTTTGGTTGGGTATCTGGTATATCAGATTTACAAGCTGATCCGGGGTTCAGTGGCGCTGAAAATTTTTATCGGGATAATTTCGATTTATATCATTTACCAGATTGTAAAATCTCTGGGTATGGAAATGCTTTCCGGCATTTTGGGGCAGTTTGTAGGCGTTGGAGGACTGGCGGCACTCATACTTTTTCAGCAGGAGATACGCAAAATTCTGTTGCTAATCGGGAAATCTTCCATCATTTCAGAAGAAGGTTTCCTCCGGAATATTTTTTCGGGTGGGGCAAACAGGGATCAGCTTCAGCTATTGCCCATTATTGAAGCAGCCAAAGCATTGAGCCAGAGCCATTCAGGTGCTTTAATTGTTTTTGCTCGGAGCACCGAACTGAAATTTTATGCTGAAACCGGAGACTCAATAGATGGAGTAATTTCCAAGAGGTTGCTTCAAAGCATTTTTTCCAAATCCAGCCCCCTGCACGACGGAGCTGTCATAATAGCAAAAGGGAGAGTAAAAGCAGCCAGATGTATTTTACCTGTTTCCGAAAATCAGGACCTACCGCCTAATTTCGGTCTGCGGCATCGCTCTGCTTTGGGACTTTCCGAAATGACCGATGCTGTGATTCTCGTTGTCTCTGAAGAAACCGGGCAAATTTCCATTGCCCACGATGGCATGCTCGAGCACAATTTGAATTTCAACGACCTCAGGGAAAAGCTCACCACCATGCTATCGGCCCCCCTTCTCCGGCCATTTGAGGAAGAAATAAGCGGCACCGAAATGCTGATAAAGACCGTCTGATTTTCGGAACCTGGTGTTCTTCTTTACCTTATACTTTGGTAGCATTTTCTTTGTTAATCAACAGTAATTCAATTATTTGAGAGAAGAATATCCGTTTGAGCAGGCCGGCAGAATGTTAATTGAGCCTGAAAATCACCTTTTCGTAGGGATGCATCAAAAGCATATGTATTACCTTTACCTTCATGGAAAAACCATTACCGGATAAAAAGCAGGCCGGACCTCTGCCGGCGGAAGCTGAAGCAGGATTTTTTGAAGGCCTGATATTTGTACAAAATGGAATGGGCATGGTGGCGGTAGATCCTAAAGACCTCAGCTACAGAGCAAATCCTGAAGCCCTGCGTATTCTCGGACTGCAGCAAGAGGAAATTGCAGAAGAAATTCAGCGCATGTTCAAAGTCGGCAAATGGGATCCGGATTTCCCCTTTTCTCTGAAAAATGCGGCCGCTCTTCCCTCTGGCGAGACCCGGCAGGTTCAGATTTTCAGAAGCGGTTCTGAACCGGTTTATGCTTTGGTAAACAGGCAGGAACTGAAACACCCCGAGGGTTCAAAAATACTCTTTCTCACACTCAAAGATGTAAGCAATGAAGTTCGAAAAGAGAAATCTTTGCTGGAAAACAAGCTGAAAAGCATAGAAGCAGGTAAAACATTTTCGGGCGGCAATCTGGTTCTGATTCATAAGGATTTGACAATTGAATTTGCTGAGGGTACCGATTTCGAAACCGATCTGCCGGGCAAAATTCCGGGTGCGGGCGAAAAAGTATCGGAGCAATATGGTCCCCACTTTGCAGAATACATCCTCACCTGTCTGGCAGAAGCATTCAACGGGCTGAGCCAGAATTTTGAATTGAATATTGCCGGTAAAACCTATGCCATCATCATGGCGCCCATTCCCGGACCCGGCGGGCAGATTGAAAGCGTGCTGAAGGTAAGCCGCAACATTTCAGATGAAAAAAAGGCAGGGCTCGAGGCCCATTACCGGAGGGAATATCTCCGGCAGATTCTGGATACCGATCCCAACCTGATTTATGTCCAGAATAAAGAGGGCAAAGTATTGATGGCCAATAAGTCAGCAGCCTTGTTTTTCAATACCGGACTGGCTGATTTTATAGAAAATGCAGCCGAATACCTGAGAACCTACAAATGGAAATATGAGGAAACCCAGGCTCTGGAAGAAAGTATTTTCAAAACCCTGAAAACCCTGACCACCGAAGAGGCCATTTTCAACCGGGAAACAGGGCGGATGCACCTTTTTCAGATGACCCGCACGCCATTTGTAACCGAAGGAAACCAACTCAGCATTCTGTGTGTGGGAGTGGACATTACCGACCGCATTAATGCAGAAAATGAGCTGATCAATCAGCGGGAATATCTGCGCCACATTCTTGATACCGATCCCAACCTCATTTTTGTAAAAGACTATTCGGGAAAATTCAAACTCGTAAACCGTGCTTTTGCTGAATTCTATAATACCCTTCCCGAAGCCATCACCGGCAAAACAGATGCAGTGCTGAATCTGAAAGAAGATGATATTGCCTATTTCAGAAAGTCGGATTCTGAGGTGATTGCAAGAAATGAGGCCATTACCACTCAGGGTTTTACCATCAGTCCGGCCACCGGAAAGGCTGCCTATTTTGTTACTACCAAAAAACCGCTGCTGGATGTGGACGGAAATCTGAATATCCTGGGAGTGGTTACCGACATCACCATCCAGAAAAATCAGGAAGAAAAAGTCAGAAAAAGTGAAGAGTTGCTGCAGGAAATTTTCAACCGGGTTGCAGATGCCTTGTTTCTGATTCGGCAGGAAACGCTGGAAATTGTGGATTGCAATCAGAAATCAGCAGAACTCCTGGCCATACCTGAGGGACGCAAAGCCCTGACAGGTTCTTCCATTGAGGTAGTGGAAGTAAAAAGTCCGAAGGGCAAATCTTTCTGGAGAGAATATTTTCAAAAACCGAACCACCAAGCCCTTGAGATTGAGATTCAGAATCAGGCCGGAGCAAAAATTTGGGGAAGCCTTGCCGCCAACCGCTTTTCTGTGGATGAGAAGGGCTTGATTCTGCTGCGCATTGCCGATATCACCATTCAAAAAATCACAGAGGAACAA
>JBIKMV010000066.1:0-13295 GCA_044359055.1 Catalimonadaceae bacterium | reverse complement strand
GTCTATGAAATCAGGATTTGCTTTTCTATTTTTCATTGTTGCAGTTTGTTTTCAAAGCCGGGCACAAGGCATTCAGCCCCTTTGGATTCCCGATACCCTTTCCGGTCCGGTTATTAACCTGTCTCTGGCGGCTTCGCAAAAGCAAATCCTGCCCGGGGCACCAACCCAGACTCTGGCCTATAACGGCTTGCCTATGCTGGGGCCTACCCTGATGCTGCGGCGGGGATGGCAGATTGAAACCACCGTACAGAACAACCTGTCGGATACCAGCACCCTGCACTGGCACGGCCTTCATGTATCGGCCCATACCGATGGCGGACCCCATTCGCCCATATTGCCGGGCCAGCAATGGAATCCGCATTTCACCTGTTTGGACAAGGCTTCTACCTATTGGTATCATCCTCATTTTCATAAAAAAACCGCCCGCCAAACCCTTAGCGGGGCAGCCGGACTCATCATCGTACGGGATGGGGAAGAGGCGGCGCTACCCCTACCCCGGCGGTACGGCATAAACGATTTTCCCCTGATCATCCAATCGCTGGAAATGGATGCCCAAAATCAGATTATGCCCGAAGGACAGCAAGACAGCCTGGTATTGGTAAACGGCACTTTTAAGCCCTATCTGCAGATTCCGGCAGGATGGGTGCGTTTTCGGGTGCTGAATGCCTCCAATGCCCGTAATTTTTATCTTGGATTGCAGGATACCCTACCGCTTTTTCAAATTGGCTCCGATGGCGGGCTGCTGGGCAAACCTCTGAAAATGAATCGAGTAAAACTTTCGCCGGGTGAAAGAGCCGAAATTATGGTGGATTTTTCCGGAAAACAGGACTCCCTTTTCCGAATCATCAGTTTTGGTTCCGAAATTCCCTCCGGCATTCAGGGAGGTCCTACGATTCCGGTGCCTCCGGGTGGGCCTTCTATGGCCAGCCCTCTGAATGGCAAAGATTTCGAAATTCTGGAGCTCAGGGTGACGGCACCTTTGAGTTCCGGCTCTGCCTTTTTGCCCGATTCGCTGGCAGCCCAAACCCGTATTCCCGAATCACAGGCCCAGAGGGAAAGACTGATCAGGTTTTCCTCTGCCGTACCGGGCTCCACGGTGGGACCGTTTCTGGTAAACGACAGCCTCTTCAACATGAACCGGATAGACTTTTCGGTCCCTGTAAATTCAACCGAAATCTGGACCCTGTACAATCAGACCACAGTGGCGCATCCCTTTCATCTGCATGGTTTTCAGTTTTACATCCTCGACCGCTTTGGGGCACCGCCTCCGCCTGAGGAAACCGGCAGGAAAGACATGGTGCTGCTAACGGCCCAGGAACAGGTACGGATCATTGCCCGGTTTGCAAACTTTGCCGATACCACGATGCCTTATATGTTTCATTGTCATCTGCTTACGCACGAGGATGAGGGCATGATGGGGCAGTTTGTGGTAGCCCCGCTCACATCTGCAATGGAGAAAATTAAAGCAGGGGAACCGGCAGTTTTTCCAAATCCTTTTTCAGAACGATTGTATGGTTTGAAAAAAAATCAGAACATCAAGGTGGTGAACATCCTCGGACAGCCCATGCCTCTGATCTGGCTTACGCCTGAAATTTTGGACACCTCATCCTGGCCGGCGGGCTTGTATGGCATTTCCGGTGGAAAAGGCAGGTGGGTGAGGAAATAATATCCTTCTTATTTTATGCAACCCGGGAGTGAAGGCAAAAGGATTTCAAGTTTTCAGTTTTTAGCATTCAGATTTAAGTGAAGTAAAAAGTCGAAACTCAAAAGTCAAAAGTTTTTTAGGCATTGACAACTTGGAACTTCAACCTGAAATCAGGAATCAGAACCCCTACCCTGAAACCCCTTTCCTCTCTTTCGCCCGATAGCCCCGTTTCTGGGGTCAAAAAAAAGCCCCGCATTTCTGCAGGGCTTTTCAGAATATTTTCTGGTGGTTTTATTTCATCACAATAACTTTTTCTACCGGAGCCTTCGGAGCAGCATGAACATGCTTTTTGCCGGTTGAAATAAATGGACCGATAACCAGAGCCACGATGGACATCAGTTTGATGAGGATGTTCATAGACGGACCGGAAGTATCTTTAAATGGATCGCCAACGGTATCTCCTGTAACAGAAGCCTTGTGTGGTTCAGATTTCTTGTAGTACATCTGACCGTCGATGTTTACTCCTTTTTCAAAAGACTTTTTGGCATTATCCCAGGCACCGCCGGCATTGTTCTGAAAGATTCCCATCAAAACACCCGATACGGTAACTCCGGCAAGCAATCCGCCCAGCATTTCAGCTGAAGAGGTATCTGCGAAAACACCCTTAAATCCGAAGCCAACCAAAACAGGGGTCAAAAGGGCAATGGCACCGGGCAACATCATCTCACGGATGGAAGCCTTGGTAGATATGGCCACACACTTTTCATATTCCGGTTTGTTTTTGTATTCCATAATACCGGGGATTTCTTTAAACTGCCTTCTGACTTCCTTCACCATATCCATGGCTGCCCGCCCTACGGCAGAAATGGCAAGCGCAGAAAAGATAAATGGAATCATGGCACCCACAAAAAGGGCAGCCAGAACAGGTGCCTTGAAAATGTCAATAGAATCGATTCCCGATACGCCCACAAAAGCAGCAAACAAAGCCAGTGAGGTCAGTGCCGCAGAGGCAATAGCAAAACCCTTTCCTGTAGCAGCGGTTGTATTTCCCACAGCATCGAGGTTGTCGGTACGCTGACGCACTTCTTCCGGAAGACCCGCCATTTCAGCTATGCCACCTGCATTGTCGGCAATAGGGCCGAAAGCGTCTATGGCCAGCTGCATGGCGGTGGTAGCCATCATACCGGCAGCAGCAATGGCTACTCCGTAAAGACCGGCAAAAGAATAGGAAACAATAATGCCTGCTGCAAGGGTGAGGATAGGCAATACTGTTGATTCCATACCCACAGCAAGACCACCGATGATGTTGGTAGCATGACCTGTGGAAGAACGGTTGATGATGGACAAAACCGGACGGCGTCCCATGGCCGTGTAGTATTCGGTGATCAGACTCATCAGGGCTCCGACTACCAGACCGGTGAATATGGCCCAGAAAACATCCATTGATGAAAATTCAAATCCACGGATACTCAGTGTTTCAGGAAGCATATACTTTACCAGGAAATAGGAGGCACCTGCTGTTAGCAGAATAGAAGACCAGTTGCCCAGATTCAGGGCGTTTTGTACGCTGTCTGTTTCTTTGGAAACCCGGACAAAAAGGGTTCCGACGATGGAAAATATCAATCCGATTCCGGCAATGACCATTGGCAGCAGAATGGGCGAAAGACCTCCAAAACCATCTCCTGAGGCATCTATTTCCTGACCGAGTACCATGGTGGCCAAAATGGTGGCTACATAAGAACCGAAAAGGTCAGCCCCCATACCGGCTACATCACCCACATTGTCGCCCACATTGTCGGCAATAGTGGCAGGATTGCGCACATCATCTTCCGGAATGCCGGCCTCAACTTTTCCTACCAGGTCTGCGCCCACATCAGCTGCTTTGGTGTAAATACCGCCCCCTACACGGGCAAAAAGTGCAATGGATTCAGCTCCCAGAGAAAAGCCTGTAAGAACCTCGATGGCCTTCACCATGCCGGGTCCGGTAGGAGATCCGCCTGCTGCATACATATGATAAAAGACAATGAAAAGGCTGCCCAGTCCCAGAACTGCCAGACCGGCAACCCCCAGACCCATTACGGTGCCTCCAGTGAATGATACGGCCAGCGCTTTGGAAAGAGAAAAGCGGGCGGCCTGTGTGGTACGAACATTCGCTTTTGTGGCAATGTTCATCCCGATGTATCCGGCCAGGGCCGAAAGCACTGCTCCAATAAGGAAGGAAATGGCAATAACCGGACTGGAAGTTTCGATCTGCATGCCGGAAAATGCCAACAGCAATGCCGTGAAAATGGAAAAATAAATCAGGATTTTCCACTCGGCTCTGAGGAATGCCATGGCACCTTTAGCAATGTATCCGGCCAGTTCCTGCATGTTTTCTTCTCCGGCATCCTGCTTGGTAACCCAGGCCGATTTGGCCGCCATGACAATCAGGCCCACCAATCCAAAGGCAGGGATGATGTACATTAAATTTTCCATTTGAAGATAAAAATTGTTCTGATTACAGCTTTAAAAAAGGACCGCAAATATAGGAAAGGGATTAATCAGTCCTAATAAATTGCAAAATTCTGTATTTCAACATTTTAACGGTTTTGTTTGCCTCAGGGTCTTCCTAAATCAGGCCGATTTTGCTCCCTTTTCCCGAAAAAGGGGCATAAAAAAAATGATCTTTCCCCTTATTTTCCTTCACTCCTGCACCGCCAAAAGTTGTGCAGCGTACCCGGTATATTGGCTTTTCCACCTTTATCTCCCCCGGTAAATCTTTAAATTCCGAGTAAGAGGGACTTTCATTTTTTTGCTTTAATTTGCCCCGAAACATATCCTTCTGAAAATATGAAAACCATCCATTTCCTGAAAGCAACCCTGCCCGCTTTTTTTCTGTTTATTGCAGCTTCTGCCTTTTCGCAGGGCAAATTCGACAAGTGGCCCGAACTGAAAGCCTACCATTCGGTGATGTCGGCAACTTTTCATCCCAGTGAGACGGGCGATCTGGCACCGGTGAAAAAGAGGGCACAGGAGCTCGCCGACAAAGCAAGGGCTTTGGCAGAAGCCAAAATACCGGATGAATTCAATAAAAAGGAGGTGCAGGAAGCTGTAAAAAAACTTGCCGCCGACAGCAAGGCTCTGGCCAAACTGGTTTCATCCAAAGCGGCTGACGAAAAAATAAAATCTGACCTTGCGCTCCTGCACGATACTTTCCATTTGATTGTGGAAAAATGTTCAGGCGAAGAGCACCATCATGGCCACGACCATGGCCACGAAGGCCATACCCATTAAGCGGAGGGCAATTTTCACTTTTCCTGCCCGGCCATTTGGCGCAGGCATGCATTCAGTTTGCTTTTCAGTTCAGGACTGGCTTCGGCAAGCGGCATTCTTACGCCCGGCTGACAAATGCCCAATGCGGCCATCAGTGCTTTGATTCCCACCGGATTGCCTTCTTCATACAAGAGCGGATTCAGTTCTATCCAGTTTTTCCAGAGGTTTTTTGCTGCACTGAAATCGAATGCCAGGCAATAGCCCACCATCGCTGAAAATTCAGCAGGAAGGGCATTGGCAAGCACAGAAATTACGCCCTCGGCCCCAATGGCAATCAGAGCAGGGGTAAGCATATCGTCTCCCGAAATCAACACAAATTCTTCCGGCTTTCCGGCTGCAATGGCCATGCACTGCTCCACATTTCCGGAGGCTTCCTTTATGCCACAGATGTTGGGATGCTGCGCCAGTTGCAGGGTGGTTTTTGCGGAAATATTGGATCCTGTGCGTCCCGGTACATTGTACAGAACGAGGGGCCGCGGACAGGCATCGGCCAGAAGCGTGTAATGTGCTGCAAGTCCGGCCTGACCCGGTTTGTTGTAGTAGGGAGATACTGACAAAACCGCATCAATGCCTGCCCAGTCCCATGTATCCATTTGCCGGATAAGACTGTGGGTGTCGTTTCCGCCAAGACCGAGAACCAGAGGTAATTTACCCGCTGAAACAGACTTAATGGTATTGAAAACCTCTTTTTTTTCGGCTGCACTCAGGGTTGCAGATTCGCCCGTGGTTCCCAGAGCGACCAGATAATCTACCTCACCTGCTACATGCCGGACCAGTTTTTCCAGGGCCAGGTAGTCGGGTTCGCCGTTGGCATGCATGGGGGTTACAAGGGCAACCCCGGTTCCTTTCAATTTAATCATTGTAAATAAGCAGTTTGGTGTATTTCAGCATTTGCTCGAGGGTGTGGTCGAGGTCATTCCAGTCGGGATTTTGAACCATCAGTTCAAACAGGTTGGTTCTTTTTTCATCAAACAATCCAATGCGGCAGTTGGCTTTGGTCTGGCTCAAAACCAGATCGAACACCGGCTGCGGCTCCGATTCAATGCAGAACAGAAAATCGAACTGGGTATCGAGAAACTGATTCATTTTGGGGGAAATGATTTCTCCTTTCCAGCTGATGTCTGATTTCCTGAAATAATCGAAATAGAAGTTGTGGGGATTGCTGGTATATTGTTCGAAATAGGTAAGCACTTTCAGTTTTTTATGATCCTGCTCCAGTTTTTTTATGAAACGGCCTAGAGCCTCGGAATCGGTGGTGGGCCCGAGATGAAACAAAATACCGATTTGATTTACCTGATGATAGTTCAGCGTGTTGCGGGGAAATATATCTTTTTCCTTCCGGGCCTTTGCACACTGCCGGTTTATCATCCAGTCCTTAATTACATCCCGAAACATTCTTCTGCGTTGCGAATCTGACTGCCGGTCAAAAAAATTCAATACTAAAATATTTGCGGTTTATAGGCAATTTTGACCGCTTGATTGCAGAATTTTTTTATTAAACCACTTGTTTCCAGGTGAATACATTGTTTGAAGTCTCGCCGGATAAAGAAGCCCTGATTCGGGATTTTCTGAAAAAAAAGACCTACAGCCGGATTTTTGTGCTAATCGACCGCAATACACGCAGGCATTGCTGGCCCCTGATTCAGGATGTTTTTCCAAAAGGAACCCTCGTATTAAGTCTGCCTCCGGGCGAAGCGCACAAAAACCTCGTTTCCTGCGAAAGGGTCTGGACATGGCTCACCCGGAACAATGCCGACAGAAACGCCCTTTTGGTGGGTGTGGGAGGGGGAGTAATCGGAGATTTGGCCGGATTTTGTTCTTCTGTGTACAAAAGGGGAATACCCTTTCTGCAAATTCCCACTTCCCTGCTGGCCATGGCCGATGCTTGCGTTGGAGGAAAAACCGGTATTGATTTCCTACTTTTCAAAAACCATCTGGGAACTTTTTATGCCCCTGAAAAAGCATTGGTCTGGCCCGGATTTTTAGAGACTCTGCCTGAAAAAGAGCTTTTATCCGGATTTGCCGAACTCATAAAGCACACCCTCATTGCAGATGCTGCCGGATGGCATAGCCTTAGGAAAAGAGAACTGAATAATCAGGATTGGCCCGCCCTGATACATGCGGCCCTTTCGGTGAAAGCCCGAATTACCGGAAACGACCCTTTTGACCGGGGTGAAAGACAGAAGCTCAATGCTGGCCACACCCTTGGACATGCTCTGGAATCTTTTCTGCTGCAAAGCAACAGGCCCACGCCCCACGGGCATTGTGTGGCTGCAGGCCTGATCATGGAGGGCCGCATCGCACTTAAAAAGGGTCTTCTTTCAGAAAAGGAACTTTTAGAAACGGAGGAACTTGTTTTTTCCCTTTTCGGGAAAATTGAACTCCGGAAAAGAGACTGCAGTGCCATCATCAGAAATTGTATCCAGGACAAAAAGAATCAGGACGGAAAAGTGAAAATGGCCCTGATTGGCCCCATTGGACACTGTAGTACAGGAGTAGAAGTATCGAAAGAAGAACTGAAAATAGCATTGGAGTACTACCTTGGAAACTGACCCTTTCCATCAGGAAGAAAAATAATCTAATTTTTAATTTAAAAATCCATTGCAACAATTTTTTCCCTTATGTTTGCCCTGATATGATAAAAATAAATTTACATTCCCTCTCAGCCATCATTATCTGTTCTATTTTGATGAGTTCATGCGGTGCTATTGTTGGAGGATCTATCTATAAGGCCAGAATCAGCACACCTACAGCCCCTGATGCAAAAATTTTTATGAACAACAGTTTGATTGGTACAGGTTCTGCATTTACATCCATAAAAAGGACCCATGCCGATAAGCTTGATTTTACGGTAAAAAAAGAAGGTTGTGATGACCAGACTTTTTCATACCGTGGCAGAACTTTCAGGGGATGGGCTTTTGTTGGTACCATTTTGGGTTGGACTGGTGTTATTTCAGGCGTTCCTTTGCCCTGGGGTCTGGTGGTAGATCTGGCTTCAGGCTCTTTATGGAAACCCAATGTATTGGAGCCGGGAATTCAGAAAATTGACTACAAAAATTATCAATATATTCTCAACTATACAGGTTGTCAGGGAAATGACGGAAAAAACATTTCTAAGCCAAAGGACAACGACTTTGACCAGGTTTTTTTGATAAACGGCTCTATTATAAAGGGTTATATTTCAGAAGAAGAGCCCAATAAGTCTTTGAAAATTACTGATTCTGCTGGAAACCTTTTTGTTTTTAAAGTTGAGGAAATCCAGAAAATAGTCCGGGGCAGGAGATAAAAACCGGTTTTCTGACCGGGCCTTGCCACAGTTTTTTTTCATACCCCGTCTCAGCACGGGGCATTTTTTTTCCGGGCCTGAAAAACAATCCTTAATATTGCTGAAAGCGAAGCCGCCTGCCTTCCCTCAGGGCGGGCAAGGCTTCCCGAATCGAATTTAATTGTATCGGGTCTGGATGTCTATGGAAAAAAAATCAGGTTCCTTATCGCCCCAGTCTTTTCTGGTTTTTCTGCAGATAGCTTTGCTTTCTGTACTGGTTCTTTATATCGGAAAGGGCTTGTTTATTCCTCTTGGATTCTCCCTGCTTACTGGATTTGTTCTCTACCCGGTTTGCAAGCAGCTGGAAAGCAGGGGTTTTAGCCGCATCGCTGCCATTTCACTTCCCCTTTTCCTCCTTTTTCTGGTTTTCCTGGGTCTTGCCTATTTCTTTTTTGTCCATTTGCTGGAGTTGTCCTCCATGCTGATGGTCCTGAAGCCCCGGATTCTGAGCAGTCTTCAGGATCTGAGTATTTTTATGTCAGAAAAAATGGGCCTGAGTGCCACCAATCAGTTCAGGATTTTGAACAATCTGGTGAGCAGCGCAGGTTCCGGTTTACTTAATATTTCGGGGCAGACTTTTTCATCACTCTCACAAAGTTTGTTTTTTCTCATCATGGTGCCGGTTTTTTCTTTTCTCATTTTACTTTACCGGGCCAGACTTATCCTTGCGCTGTTCCATTTTTTCCCCTCAGTAGGATATGGCTTGTATATGGAAATCATCCGCGATGTGATGCACAGTTATTTCAATTTTATCAAAGGCATGGCCATAGTATATCTGCTTGTGGGGATTCTGAACAGTGCCGGCCTACTCGTAATAGGAGTGCCGAGGGCAGTTTTTTTTGGTTTTATGGCTTCGGTTTTCACCTTTATACCGTATGTGGGCATTATGGTGGCATCCCTGCTGCCGGTTTCTGCGGCCTGGCTAAGCTATGATTCCATCTGGTATTCGCTGGCTGTGGTAGCCTGGTTTGCCTTTGTGCAAATTCTGGAAGCTTATCTCATTTTTCCGCTTATTATAGGAAAACGCATAAAAGTCAACACCCTGGTTTTGTTTATTTTTATCATTTTGGGCGGGATGCTCTGGGGTCCTGCCGGCATGATTCTTTTCATTCCCCTTGTCAGTATTTTAAGACTTCTGGCCAACCGAAGTCCCGGTTTGAAATTCCTGTCAGAAATGCTCGGTGAGTGAATGCAAACCGCCATGCCGAAGCCGGAAACGGGCAAAGTTTTTTTTTGATTGTAGGAAGAACCTTTATCAGCGTTTTGCCTGTGGGAAAAACCGGATGGGGTAATCGGCCTTTGCTCTTCCTTTTACAATATCATTCAGTTTATTCTGAATCAGCTTTTTCCTGAATGGTGACAGGTAATCTATGAAAAGTTTACCTTCCAGATGGTCGTATTCGTGCTGAATTACACGGGCCAGCTTGCCATCGAAGGTCTTTTGGTACTTTTCTCCCTTTTCATCCTGATATTGCAGGGTAATGGTTTCAGGCCTTTTTACCTCCTCCCGCAGGCCGGGAATCGACAGGCAGCCTTCTTCGTAAGGCCAGGGCGTTCCGTCTTCTTCGAGCTTAAGCGGATTTATAAACACCATTTTGGCGCCTTTCAGCTTTTCTTCATCCATGGGTTCGGCATCGACCACAAAAAGCCGGATGCTTTTGCCTATTTGGGGCGCTGCCAAGCCAACACCGTTTGCTTCGTACATGGTTTCAAACATGTCGCTGATGAGGGCAGGAAGCTCAGGCATTCGGGGGTCTATTTCTTTGGCCCTTTCCTTTAAGACGGGGTTTCCCAAAGCTACAATCGGATAAATCATGAAGGCGGATAAGGTGGGCAAAGGTACGAAATCCCTGCTATCTGCTTGCCGGATTTTGCAAGGCAGCCTTTGGGCTCATTTCTGCAAAAGGGGGTTGCAAAGCAGAGCGCAGCGTTTATTTTTGCGACCCTTTCTGAAGCAGATTAAACAAAGAATGGTTTCTTTTGAACCCTTCAGAGAGCTGAATATCAATCGAAAACAAGTATTTTATGGAAAATTCCAAAGTTGCCGGCAAGCTGAAAATTCTTTCTGAGTGCATAAAAATTCAAAAAGCCCATGTGGAAATTGCCCGCAAGGCCATGCTGGATGCGCAGGAAAGTGCCAATGAGGGCGACGATTCCACCGAAGAAAAACTGTACAACAGTTACCGTGAAGAAATGCAAAACAAGCGGGATATGTTTGCCCGTCAGTTTGATGTGGCCATGGACGACCTCAATCAGCTGAATCAGATTGTTACATCCAAGGAATACAACAAAGCAGAATTTGGTTCTGTGGTGGTGACAGACGGGGGCACCTATTTCATTTCCACCAGCCTCGGACAGGTGAAGGTGGACGGAAAAACCGTATTTGCCATATCTGCCCTTGCCCCGGTGTTCAAAGCCTTTGAGGGAAAAAAGAAGGGGGATAAATTTTCATTCCGGGATAAAACCCAGACCATTGAAGATATTTATTAGGTCAATTGTATGAGCCGGACGCTTTCATTTGCTGACATGGTCAGCCATTTGAGCGGTGGCGAAATGATTTGCTTGGATGTAAGAAGCCCCGGAGAATATGCACAAGGCCATATTCCCGGTACTTTTTCTTTGCCCCTGTTTTCTGATGAAGAACGCAAGGTAGTGGGAACCCTATACAAGCAGGACAGCCCAAATGCGGCCTTGCTTCAGGGACTGGATTATGTGGGTCCCCGAATGTCGGGCTTTGTGAGGCAGGCAGCGGAATGGTCTGCAGGGCGGAAAATTTTATTGTATTGCTGGCGGGGCGGTAAGCGAAGTCAAAGCATGGCCTGGCTGCTGGAGACAGCCGGCATGGAAATTTATGTTCTCAGGGGCGGGTACAAAACCTTCCGCAGGGAGGTGCTCGACTGGAAGATTCCCGAAATTCCTTTCCTGATTTTGGGTGGATTTACCGGCAGTAAAAAAAGCAGGATTCTCAGGGCCCTTGAGTCCAAAGGAGAAGTAGTGCTTGATCTTGAGGGCCTTGCCCGTCACAAGGGATCGGCCTTCGGTGCCATTGGCGAAAATCCGCAGCCAAGTCAGGAGCAATTTGAAAACGAGCTGTTTTTTCATCCCTGCTTCCGTGGCCGTCCAAAGCGCATCTGGATAGAAGACGAAAGCAAAGCCATAGGTAAGTTGCGCATTTCCACACCCCTTTTTGAAAAAATGCGGACCTCAGACCTGATTTTCCTGAAAACAGAAAGGGAGCAGAGAATTGATTACATAGCCGCCGAATACGGCAAAGCAGATGCCGAACTGCTGAAAGATTCCATCCTGAGACTGAAAAAACGGCTGGGCGGCCTCCGCATGAAGCAGGCTCTGGAAGCCATGGACAATCTGGATATTAAAAAAGCGGTTTCCATCATCCTGGAATATTACGATCAGACATATGCCTTTGGTCTGAGCCAACGGGATAAGGCGAGGGTAACAGAATGGAATGCCAGTGAAGGGACAGACGAAGAAACAGTAGATGCCCTGATACGGCTGGCCGATTCAGGATTTTGAATCAGAATCAGTTTTTGGCCGGGTCCAGTTTTACAGGCCGGACCACACTTTCTTCCAGGGAAATGAAAGTCTCTGTGCGCTGAATGCCCTTTACATTCTGGATTTTGTCGTGCAGTACCGAGCGCAGGTGTTTGGTATCTTTGCAGATAACCTGCGCAAAAATGGAGTAGTTTCCCGTGGTGTAATGGATGCTAACAATCTCGGGAATGGCCTTCAGTTCTTCGGCCACTTCGGCATACATACTGCTTTTTTCTAGGTAAATACCCAGAAATGCAATGATGTCGTAGCCGAGTTTGGAATAGTCAATTTTCAGCTGTGCGCCGGTTACAATACCCAGATCTTCCAGCCGCTTCATCCTGACATGGACAGTACCCCCTGAAACATAGCATTTTTTGGCTATCTCGGTGTAGGGCATATTGGCATCCTCTGTGAGGATGGACAGTATTTTCAGGTCCACATTATCAATTTCTAAATTCGGAGACATTTTTAAGGGCTGTTTTTAGAATATTTTCAATAAAAGGCCAAATAAATTAAAAATATTCGAATTTTTCAATAAATTTTGTGAAAATTTTTCAAGAAGTCAAAGTCACTGTTACTTTTGCATTTCCAAAACGACGATTGGTTTTGGTCTGCACTGTAAGGTGATGAAACGGCAGCCATGCCCACCGGTTCCGGTGGGTGGGGTAACCGGGAAAACTGCAGAAAAAGTCAGATTACGAAAGTTCTCCGGCCTACTACTCAGGTAAACCGCCCCGCGAAGGTTCGAATCCTTCTCTTGCAGCGACCAGCTTTTTGGTTAATTTGGTGTATTAATAGGTAGTTTAGACAGTCTTGCTGAGATTCGGCAAGACTGTTTTTTTTTGGCATATTGGTCCTTGCAGGTTTTTCAAATTCTACCATCAGCCACCGGTTAATTTCCTGATTTACCATTTCAATTTGTGACAGGGTGGGCTTGATTTGAATAATTAAAGCTTTAACCCGTATTGGTCATCAGGAAATCTATTCCGAGGCTAAACTGCTTTAAATGCCGACAAGTCGGCACAGGTCAGAAGCTTCGCTCTCTTTTTTTTGTATCCGCAGCACTGCTACGAATTTCGAATAAAAGAGGCTGATTTTTTGCCGTTCAAACTCTCATAACGAAGTCTTAACGACCAATTCGGGCTTAAAATAGCCATTCTCAGCTATTTAAGTTTTGCTTAAATTTTAATTTTTTTAAATAGTTTTAGAATGGTAACCTATTTTTGTGGTTTAACCAAATCTCTTACACTATCAAATCTTTTGTCATGTTTGAAAAACCTTTAAAACGGCATTTTTTTCCTTTCCTTTTTTTGCTTTTCTGTGGACAAATTGTTCATGCTCAAATTGTTACAATAACTCCCCGCTTTCCGAAAATCACCGATTCGCTCACCATCATCTACGATGCCACCAAGGGCAATGCCGGATTAAAGGACAGCAATGAAGTGTATATTCATACCGGTG
>JBIKMV010000249.1:0-3825 GCA_044359055.1 Catalimonadaceae bacterium | reverse complement strand
CGGTGAACTGGTTATCGACAAATCGAGCTACTCGGTAAGCCTGAAAGGAAAGTTGCTGTCTTTCCCCAAAAAAGAATTTGAACTGCTCCTGTTTCTGGCCCAAAATCCGAATAAGGTTTTTACCCGTGACGATTTGCTGATAAACATTTGGGGATCTGATGTTTATGTGCTTTCGAGAACAGTAGATGTACACATAAGAAAAGTAAGGGAAAAAATCGGCGAAGGATACATCTCTACTACCAAGGGGGTAGGATACAAATTCGAATATACCGGCACAGATTCATAAAAAATTTAGATATTGGGGGCCATGTTTCTGCAGCCCCGGTTCATTTCTTTCCTTCTTGCTCTGGCCATTGCCATTTCAACAGCGGCATTCTGCAGCCTTGTTCCCAAAACCCCCGCCATCACCATTGCTACTACCTTTCTGGTGGCGATTGCAAGTTCGTTTTTACTGATCTACTTTACCATAGAATATCTCATTTTCAAAGAGTTGATCAGCATTCATGCCATTTTCGAAAAACTTAAAAAGAAAGAATTCAGGATTCAGAAAGAATCGGGCGGCTTCAAAATCAACCCCATAAAAAAGCTGAACAACGAAATAGCCCTTTTTGCTATGGTGAAGCAAAAGGAGATTGAGGAACTGAAGAAAATAGAAAGCTACCGCAAGGAATTTATTGCCGACCTGAGCCATGAGTTGAAAACACCGATTTTTGCGGCGCAAGGCTATATCCACACCCTTCTGGACGGAGCAAAGGACGATCCTGAGGTGAGTGAGAAATTCCTGAAAAAGGCAGCCAAAAGTCTCGATGGCCTGGATGAACTGGTACAGGATCTTTTGGATTTATCGGAAATAGAGACCCGTTCGGCAAAAATGCGAAAAGACTATTTCGATATTTTTCAGGTGGTGGGAGAAGCCTTTGATCAGCTGGAAAAAAAGGCCCTGAAAAAAAATATTGTATTGCTTTCGGAGCGCAGCGTTGAGAAGCCCATCATGGTGGAGGCCGATCAGAAAAGGATATTTCAGGTTATCCTGAATCTGGTGGAAAATGGCATCAAATACGGTCAGGAAGGTGGTTTTGTTAAGGTGTACATTCAGCAGGAAAAGGAGTCTGCCGATATACAGGTGGTGGACAACGGCCCCGGCATACCGGAAGAAGATCAGAAAAGGGTATTTGAGCGCTTCTACAGGGTTGAAAAAAGCCGTTCAAAAGACAAAGGCGGTTCAGGTTTGGGACTGGCCATTTGCAGGGAAATCATTGAGGCCCACAAGTCAAAAATCACCCTGGCCTCAAAACCGGGCAAAGGCAGTACCTTTTCTTTCCGGCTCCCTGTAAAAAAGGAAAACAAGGATTAGGAGCAAACGCCATCCGGCTTGCCCTTACTTTTCCTGAAGGCGGGTAATGATCAGCGGGCTTCCGGGCTTTACAAACATAAGACCACTGGTGAGTATTGTATCGCCCTCTGACAATCCACTTGTAATCTGTACTTTATCTTTGTTTCGGATGCCGGTCTCCACCATCACGGACTCGGCGATGCCATTGCGGCACCGCAATACTTTTTTTCCCCTGGTTTCGGGAATTATGGATTGTGAGGGAACCATCAGGTTATCATCTGACTTCTGAAAATTCAGGCTCACTCTTGCAAAAAGGCCCGGCATCAGTTTTTCTCCCGGATTTTCAAATCGGGCCCGCAGTTTCAGGGTGCGGGAAGAAGGATCTATTTTAGGCTCGAGGGCATAAACTGTGGCCTTGAATGTATCCGGCTTGTTTTCGATTGAAAACAAAACGCTTTGTCCGGTTTTAACCATGCCGGCATATTTTTCAGGAATAGAAAATTCAAGTTTCAGGGGGCTAATTTGCTGCAGGCTGGCAATAGGATTACCCGGATTTACATAAGACCCGACACTGGCGTTGGTAAGGCCCGCCATACCTGCAAAAGGAGCTGTGAGGGTGGTTTTCCTAAGATTTGCCTGGTAGATTTTCAAGTCAGACTTAATGTTGTTGACCTGATTTTCGGCGTTGTCGATTTCCTGTCGGCTTACTCCGTTTGACTTAAAAAGCTCTTCCAGGCGCTCAAGATTTTTCCGGGCAATTGCCAGTTGAAGCTCCAGCTTTGTAATTTGTGCCCGGATGTCATCATTGAATAAAATCAGCAGAGTTTCACCCTTTTCTACCCGGCTCCCTTCTCTGAGATTAAGGAAATCAATGCGGCCTGCCACCTCCGGCACCAGTTGCAATTCATTCCAGGAAAGCAAGGTGCCGTTGGTTTCCATCTTCGGGGCAAGTATTTCTTTTTTTACGATATAGCCCGTAACCTTTTGAGGAACAACTTTCCCCGGGCCACCCGAACCCATACCGGGTGGTCCGCCCGCAGGACTTCCCGAATTCATTTTCCAGTAAACCAAACCTGAGATGGCCAACAATAAGGCCAAAACAGCAAACAGCGGGCCTCTGGATGATTTTTTGTTTTGCTCTTCCTGCAACCTGATATTATTTTCTCCGCAAAAATACCTCAATTCTTTACAATCAGACCAATTTGCATTTTTAGGTTTGGGTTGAGGTCAGCTCTACCATTTTGGCCGGCATCTCCGGCGCCATTTGGCTTATTGGGTAGTTTGGGCCTAATTTTACCCCATATTTTTTTCTTTTTTTAGTATGAAAATTGCCCTGCCGGCCGACATACAGGCCAAAGTAAACAACTGGTTGTCAGAAGAATTTGACAGCCAAACCAGAGCCTCTGTCCAAAAACTGATGGATGAAGGAAATGAAACAGAACTCATCGATTCTTTTTACAAAAATCTGGAATTCGGCACCGGCGGACTTCGGGGTATCATGGGGCCGGGCACCAACCGGATGAATATTTATACCGTGGGTATGGCTACCCAAGGCCTTAGCAACTATCTGAAAAAGAGCTTTCCCGGACAGGAAATTGCCGTGGCCATTGCCCACGACAGCCGAAACAATTCGCCCCTGTTTGCCAAAACCACAGCCGATGTGTTTACTGCCAATGGTATAAAAGTATATTTCTTTTCTGCCCTGAGGCCTACCCCGGAATTGTCTTTTGCGATTCGCCATTTCGGATGCCAGAGCGGAGTGGTGATTACCGCTTCCCACAATCCGAAAGAATACAATGGCTACAAAGCATACTGGAACGATGGCGCCCAGATGGTTTCGCCTCACGATAAAAATACCATTGCCGAAGTAGAGAAAATCACTTCAGCAGCCCAGGTAAACCGCCATGCCAATCCCGATCTGCTGATTCCTGTTCTGGAGGAAGTGGATGCTGTTTATCTGGACCGGATTGCAGGACTTTCCATTTCAAAGGAAGCCATACGGCGACAGAAAGATCTGAAAATTGTGTACTCATCCCTGCATGGAACGGGCATCACTCTGGTTCCGCAGGTTCTGGCTAAAATGGGATTTGAAAATGTACATGTGGTTCAGGCTCAGGCTACTCCGGATGGAAATTTCCCCACTGTAGTGTATCCCAATCCGGAAGAAACCGAGGCCATGACTCTGGGGCTGAAAATGGCAGCTGATCTGGATGCTGATCTGGTAATGGCAACCGACCCCGATGCCGACCGGGTAGGTCTGGGGGTAAAAAATCCGGATGGACATTGGCAATTGCTGAACGGCAATCAGATATCTACCCTTTTGGTGTATTACATGCTCAATGCCTGGCGCAATGCCGGAAAAATTACAGGCCATGAAATGATTATTAAAACCATTGTAACCACTGATATTCAGGAGAAAATGGCCGAGGCCTATGGGGTAAAATGTTTCAATACCCTCACTGGTTTTAAATACATCGCCGGCGTCATCCGCG
>JBIKMV010000065.1:0-13485 GCA_044359055.1 Catalimonadaceae bacterium | reverse complement strand
TGGATGAGCAAACCTTTTAGCCTGGTTACCACCGTTTTCAACGAAATAAACCGACTCGATCAGACCCTGTCGGACATTGATAATCAAAGTCTTAGGCCTACTGAAATTGTCATTGCCGATGCCGGTTCTACAGACGGCACCCTGAAGAAACTGGAAGAATGGAAGGAAAAGGGCGTTCTGAACATCCGAATTCTGGTTTTGCCCGGTTGCAATATTGCCGAAGGCAGAAATGAAGCCATCCGCAGGGCTTCGCATGGGTTGATTGTTTCTACCGATTTCGGCTGTCGCTACAAAGCCGACTGGTTGAAAAGCCTTATCTTACCCTTTGATGATGAGGGCGTTCAGGTGGTTGCCGGCGCATTCGAAATTCTGCATGATGAGGTAAAAACACCGGCCGCAAAGGCAGATTACATACTACAGAATGGTTATCCTGTGGTAATGGATCAGTATTTCTCGGCTTCGAGCCGGTCTATTGCCTACTACAAATCGGTTTGGGAAGAAATTGGCGGTTACCCCGAATGGCTGACCCTGGCAGCAGATGATACCTTGTTCTGGAGGATGATAAAGGCAAAAAAAATCCGGTACCATCTGGTAAAGGAACCCAATGTGTTGTGGCTGAGGCACAAAACCTTCAGGGCTTTTGCCAAAGAGGCATTCCGGTATGGGCTTGGAGACGGCGAAAGTCTGATCAATTTCAAAAACATGGTATCGCATATTTTCGAAACGGGTATGCGTTATGCCTTTTTTCTGGTTTTGATTTTTTCTCCCCTCATTCTGGTATCGGCTTCTTGGCTATTTGTTTTTCTTCTGGTACCCCTTTCGTTTGGCCTCAGATCTTATAAAAATGCTTTCAAAAACTGGCAAAACCTGAATCATGCATTCGGGCCGGTATCCTTGCTGAATGCCTTCCGGCTAATGGAAATGTCGAGATGGCAGTATCTGAAGGGATATTGGAAGGGCTGGCTTTTTCCAAAACCCGGGCAAGCCGAGGCACGCCGAAAACTTGAGGTGTCGTAAGCGATGCGGATTATCATCTACAATTCCAGTTCTTTCGGCGGCTGCTTCGATTACGGGAAAGCCCTGGCAAAAAATTATCAATCAGAGCCCTCGATAGCATCGGTAGAATGGTGGATTCCGGTAAACGGGCAGTCAGAACCGGGGCTTGTGTGCAGACAGCGCTTTGTTTCTGACAAACCGGGCTTCAGGTCGAGGTGGAAAAAACAGCTGCACTTTCTGTTTCGTGTTCTGGCAAACCCGCTCATTCTGGCTAAGCACCTCCTGAAAGAAAAACCCTCCTGGCTGATTTTCAACGACTTTGAACAACTTTCTGCTTTTATCTGGGTACCTGTTTTTTCTATTCTTTTCAGAAATAAACACAAGTTTGCCATCATCCTGCACGACCCGGACCGCGATGCCTACCCCCCTGGCCTATGGTTTACCCATTGGTCTATGAAAAAAATTATGGGCCTGATGCAGGTGGCTATTTACCATGATTTTTTGCCGGAAAAACCCTATTATCAAAACAAAGAAACCTGCATCTATCTCGATTTGCCGCATGGCTTTTACTCCATGCCCGGACCGGATAAGAAACTTTTGGCCCGATTGAGCCCCTATCATACTGAGGGGGGTACCCTGATGGCCATCCTTGGAAACATCCGGCAGGAAAAAAACTACGATCTGGCCATTGAAGCCTTGGCGCATTTGCCCGGCCATTACCTGATTATTGCAGGCAAGGCTTCCAATACAAGGGTGAATGTGGGCGCCTATAAAGAATTGGCCTCCAGGCTGAAAGTATCCGACCGTATTATCTGGATTGAAAGATTTCTGAGCGGAGAAGAATTGTCGGCCGTGATTGAAGCTGCCGATGTGATCCTGCTCAATTACGGAGCTTCGTTTACCTCGCAAAGCGGCATCCTGAATTCGGTTGCTCCTTTCAGAAAGGAACTGATTGTTTCAGACGGACCCAGCAGTCTTGCATCCATAATTAAAAGATTCGGGGTGGGGCAACTGGTACAGCCCGGTTCAGTGGACTCGCTGGTAGAAGGATTGAAAATTCTGGAAAACGAGGCTGGCGAAATGCAGAGCAGGTGGGATGATTACCTTGCCTATGCATCCTGGGAAAACCATGTGAAGAAGGCCTGCCGTGTTTTTTCTTCTTTGTCCTGATTTCGGAATTATTTTTCCTTGTTTGATAGAAGCCCGGAAAATCAGCCAACTCCGACCATTACAAAACTACCCCAGAAAAGGGGTTGCGGCTTGGTTTTCAGCATTTCTTTTTTTGCTTCAATAAATGCCTTCCTTTTGTCCATGCCTCTGGCAATCCAATTGCGGTAAAATATGTTCATCAACTCCTGAGTAGCCTGATCAGAAACCTTAAACAAGCTCATAATCACAGCCTTGGCACCTGCTATCTGAAAAGCTCGCTGCAAACCGTAAACCCCCTCTCCTACCTGTACTTCTCCCCGGCCGGTCTCGCAGGCCGAAAGCACAACCAGGTCGGTCGAAGACAGATTCAGATTCATTGCCTCGTAGGCCGTAAGCACACCATCTCCAAGCTGAGAACCCGATGTCCCCCGGGATTGCTCGAGGATATCACCGGCATTGTTAAGGTATAAGCCCGACCGGAGGAGCGGATTTTCAACCGCCTTATTCTGGTTCAGAAGGCTGTATCCTGTACTTTCTTCTTCCTCTTTCAGGTTTTCCAGAAAAAACCCATGGGTGGCCACATGGAGAATTCGCGGGTTTTTAATGGATTTGATAATGTCTTCCCGGGCATCCTGACCTGTAAAACTTTGTGCTTCCCAGCGGCTGCTTTTCAGAATTTTATTGATTTCAAGCACCTCTTGTCTTGTACCCGGCAGATTGGCTATAGACTCAGATTCATCGCGAGGGGGCTGATTATAAAATGTGGGATCGCCCAGGAGAAAAGCAGTATTTCTGAGCTCTGAAGATTTGGGAACCAGATTTTTGGCGCTGTAAATATCCTTGCAGTTGGAAATAAGATCGAGGTCTTCCTCTTCGATTACAAATTTGTTATTGGGGCCTTTCAGGGATTCCAGATTCAATTCATTGTAAACCCCATCAGGTGCAAAGTAGATTTTGGAGCGGGGAGGAAAATGGAGTTTGAGGGGCTGCCAGAATACCTTGAAAGACACGGTATCTTCAATCATAAATTTCACACAATTGCGGTAATAATTGATATACTTTTTCTCCATGCTATTGCCGTGAACCAGCAGTTGCAGTGTGGGATTTTTGCGTGTCTTTTGATTGACAATCAGTGCGGCATAAAGGACCGAATCTGTAAATCCTCTGTCGAAGTACCGGAAGCGAACCATCTCTGTGGCATATTCCCCTTCTTCGAGCATATCGCGTATGGCTTTCCAGGTTATCTTTTTTTCCTCGTTGGCAAGTTTAAATTCTTCCGAGTTTTTACTCAATTGCACTTCCAGTTCTTCGGCTTCGAATTCCAGTTTGCGAATATCCATTCCGGCAATTTTTCGTTCTTCCGGTCCGAGTTCTATGGCAGCAGTTATTTCTTCTTTCTTCCTGGTCCATTCCCTGAATTTGTTTTTCAAGGCCTGATCGCCGCTTGTAAGAATCCTTTCCCTCACTTTGATGCTGGCATTGAGCAAAATGGCTTTGGTATTCAGTACGATATCAAACATTTTTCCCAGTACCGAAGGCTTTTTGTCTTTGTATTTCAAGGCGAGGGTATAGAAAAACTCAAAGTCTGGCCGGATCATGGCCCAGCTTTTTGTTTTTTCCCTGTCGGACATGGAAGGGAAAAATTTCTTCACATAGTTCAAATTTTTTTCAGTGGTGAGTTCACATACTTCCAGAGCTTTATCCAGTTTTCCCATCAGGTAATACACCTGCCCCATTCTCGACATGATGGCCACATAGCGGGGATGGTCCTCGTTGAAAACCTCCTTGTAGATATCAGCAGCCTTCTGAAAATTCTTTCTTGCTGTTTCCTGGTTCTGCAATCCGAGTTCTATTTCACCCTTCAGAGCCAGAATTTCAGCCGTATGGGTATTGGTTTTTCCCAGCTTTTCTATCCAGATTTCATCGGCAGCGGCCAGCAATGGAGAAGCCTCGCGGTATTGCTTGCTCGATACATAAAAAGAAGCTATAAACTGCATGGACTCAGCGTAGCGGGGATGGTTTGCCCCATATTTCAGCTTGTTGATTTCCAATGCCTTGTTGAGCATTTCAAAAACCTGCTTCGGATCGCCTCCCTGATAGAAAAGTATCATGGCCAGATCGGTCTGGGGCTTTGAGATTTCTACATGGGCATTTCCAAAGTATTTTTCAATCTTATCCACGGCCTCCTGACCCTTTTCTACTGCTCTTTCATAATCTCCGAAGGCAGCATAAACCCGGCAAAAAATAGCAAGAGACCTTAAATATGGAAGGCTTGTGTCACCGAATATAGCCTTGCTCACCTGACAGGCTTTTGAGGCCATGGCTTCGGAAGTTGTATAGTTGCCGGAGGCCAAAAAAACCTCTGCACCTATCTGATAAGGAATAATATACGAACGGTGATTGGGCAAAGCATATCTCTTAAGCCGGTAGTCTATGAGTGCGAGGGTTTTTTCCTGAGCTTCGGTGTACAGGCCTTTGTTCAGGAGCAGCATCAATTCTTCATCAAGTCCGTTGAAGCTCAGCAGAGATGCCTTGGATGCCTCTTTTACCGTTCTTAAAGATTTGGAAAGGTATTTCCCTGCTTCTTCGAATCGGCCAGTAACGACATAAAGCTGCGTTATCTTCTGTAGATTTTCGATGTATTCTCTTGAATCCTTCCCCCTTTGTCTTTCAATGATGGAAAGAGCTGCGAGGTATTTTGTTTCGGCATTTGGAAATTCCCCCATCATCATTTCGGCAGTGCCAACCTTCAGACTCTGATATGCCACCCGCCAGTTTTCTCTTCCAAATTTCCGCTCCTGCAGCTGTTGTACTTTGATGTAATTGTTGATAGCCCTTTGAAACTGGTCTCTGATTTCATAATAATCACCTTCTTTGTTCACCAAGTCCAGATATATCCGCGATTCCTGCGAAAGTTGTTTTTCAAGTCCTTCCCGCAAATTGGTTTGAAAAAGCCCATCCGCCAGATAAACCCTGTCGCTGAACTGTGCGTAAAAATTGGCAAGCTCACACTGCTGCTGCATGTAAAATACAGATTCTTTCCCGCATTGAAGCTCAAGGAGACTCAGATATTTAATCAGGTACCCTTCTGCCTTTTTTACGCTATCGCCATACATGCAGGATTTATACAGGTGCTCCAGAATGGTGTAGGCGTATTGGTTCGGCAGGCGGTTGCTTTCTATATCACGGACCGTTTTTTCCAAAAGAAAAATAAAAGATGTTTCCTTCCTTTCCCATGAAGCCGCAAAGGGGATGCGCTGCCTGATCTTGAAAGCCTCCATATCCCCGAAATGGTCAATAATGATTTCTCTGTAGATTTTTCCCCAGTCCTGCGCTCTTGAGAAGTCTTTTAATTCTACAAACATCCTTTGCATCTCCTCGCACATGGTCAGAAAAACGGGATGTGTTTTGGAGTAAATGACCGGAAGTTTCTTTTTTCCGCAGGCATTCAGAGCCCGCTTCATCAACTGAATGGCCTTTTGAGGTTCGTCTACATCCATTTTGAACCGGGCCTGATAACGAAGAAAATCAACAAAAGCCTGATCCTGTCCCTTCATTTTTACCTTCCTGATCATCTTCTGAACATCGGTAAAAGCTGTTTCGGCAGCCCTATAATCCCCTTTTAGCATAAAAAACCTGGCCTTGAACAGCATGGCCCTCACCAGATCCCGCCTCCTGTTCTCCAATTCCTCTGTTTTGATGTTGATATACCGCTTCCTGCCTTTTTTGTCGGCTACCTCAATCTTTTCGAGAAGCCTGTTTTCAGACTTAAAAATCAGATTTTCAACCAGAAAAGATGCTTTAATCAGGTTGCCGCTTTCCAGTTCGGTTTCCGTACTCAGAAATCTGCCTCTGTAAACCATACCTGAATCAGACAATCCCGCCTGCCTGGCTTTTTCAAAAAACTCCTTGAGGCAAGTGCGGGAGGTTTCAAAGTCAGCAGATTGCAGCGATATTTCACTTTTATCCAACAGAATCTGCAGAAAATCAGGCGATTGGGTTCCGAATTTATTTTTTACCCGGTCCACAAATTTCTGGCTCAACTCTTCGCTGAAATTGTAGTCGCCCCTAAGCCGGTATAATCTGGCTTCGTAATACTGCTGCTTTATGGAATCCTGGAAACTGACGCTGCGGTCTGAAAACTTCCCCATGAAGGCATTGTATACATCCGTAGCCTCGTTGACATCTCCCTGGATAAAGGCAATGTCAAGCTTCTTGTAATACTTATCGAATTTCTGGCCGGCTGCGCTCAGGGCGCACAAAATTAAAATGGATAGAAAAAGACTTTTCATGATGCGGGATTTTGGGGAAGTGGTCACATGGCCAATGATAAAGGAAAAGCAAATAAGCCACTAAATCTGAAATTGCGAAAATCATGCCGATTGAATTTTATATTTGGCGCAGGGTCTAAACCTTGTACTTTTGCACCAAATCTATATTCATGAAAAAATCCATCGGAATACTCCTCAGCATCTCATTTTGTATGGCCTCGGGAGAAATACTGGCCCAGAAAGGTAAAAAGTCAGAAACCAAAACCGCGGCTACTGATGCAGCCCCGAAATCAAAAAAAGACCGCCTGAGTTATGCCATTGCCGGCAACATTGCCATGCAATTCTCTTCCCAGAAAATTGAAATCAATCCGGACCTTTTTGCAAAAGCATTTCTGGAAATCTACAAAGGGGGCAAACCAGCCATGTCGCAGGACGAAATCATGACAACCCTGAAGGACTTCGAAAATGAAATGAAGGAAAAAATGCAGTCTGAAATGCAGAATTCGTCAGCACCTAACAAAATGGCAGGCAAAAAATTCTTGGAAGAAAACAAGAAGAAACCCGGTGTAACAGAGTTGCCAAGCGGATTGCAATACGAAGTCATCAAGGAGGGAAATGGTGCAAGCCCAACCGCAAGCAGCACCGTAACCACGCACTACACCGGTACGCTGATAGACGGAACCGTTTTCGACAGTTCGGTAGAAAGGGGACAGCCGGCACAATTTCCGGTAAATGGTGTAATCAAAGGTTGGACCGAAGCCCTTCAACTGATGAAGCCGGGTGCCAAGTGGAAACTCTATATACCCTCTGACCTTGCTTACGGCGACGGAGGCTCTCCTCCGAAAATTCAGCCCGGGGCTACTTTGATATTTGAAGTAGAACTGATTTCGGTGGACAAGTAATTCAGTATGGTCAAAGAATTTCAGGCAAACCAAACCTCACCCGATGAAATCGATCTGGTGCAGGTCTTTGTGAAAATTGTTGATTTTTTCAGGAACAACTTTTATATTTTTCTACTGTTCAATGTACTGGGTATTTCAGCCGGGATAGTCTTTTTCAAGCTAAAACCCCCGGTCTATGAATCCAGAATGATTGGAGAGTGTCACTCTATACCCGACAGCCGGAGCGTAGATTTGCTCACAGATCTCGAAAACCTCAGGCTGAATGAGGACTGGAAATTGCTTGCATGGCATCTGAAAATTACTGAAGAAGAGGCCCGGAAAATTAAAAAAATTGAACCCTTGTCGAATATTGCCATTGAAAAACAAACAAAGGGCCTGGATGATTATCTGCTTCCTACACAACAGATTTCCTATACCTTCGGAGTAGTGGCCAGGGTAAAAGACAATAACATTTTGCCAAAACTGCAGAATGGGATTGTTCATTATCTGAGTTCCAATGAATTTTCTCAGTCCCGGTACTCCCGTTTTTATAACAACGGAAACACCCTGAAGGACTTCATTCATCAGGAGATAAAAAAGCTGGATTCAATGAATACAGCCTTTGCAGAAAAGGTGGTAAGCAGCAATAACAATTTTTCAACCCTTACCAGCCCCGGTGACTACAAGACCATTGTTATCAATCTGATGGGCAGGATTATCGACATCGAAGATCAGTTGAAATTTTCCAAACCCGTTACCATCATACAGCCATTCATGCCGTTTAAGAACCCAGTATCCCCCAATCCGCTGATTGTGGCATTGATAGCTTTTGTGGTTTCCAATACATTTGCTTTCTTTTCGATTATCGTCCTTGGTCTGACAAAAACCTATCGCAACAATAAATCCCGTATATGAGAAATGTATTTTTGGTCGTTCTGTTCACAGCCCTTGTTTTCGGATGTTCTTCTGAAAAGAAAAGCAAGCAGGATGCTGCAGGGGTTCAGGTTGCGCAAAAATACAATCGGGTTATGGCTGCCACCGACTCCGCATGGAACGAAATGATGGCCTCAGAAGACCGGAAATTGGAAAATATCAAACTGATTATCAAGGAACTGGGCCTCATTGATGGAAATTCGGCAAAGCATCTGGAACAAATAAATGGCGATCTGGAAAGTTTGAAAAACAATCGGTATGACCGGTTTTCAATGGCAAACTCTGCGCTGATAGACCGGTACGATTCGCTTACAAATGCACTGATCGGAGAATTGAGAAAAGAAATTCACTTCAATAAAGAAGCGGTGAAGTATCAGGTTGTCAATCAACTCATGGCAGAAATACAGTCTGCCGACGACAGTGTTTTGTTTCTCCGGCAAGCCTACGATAAGAAAATTGATCGTTGGAAAACCTATGTAAAGGAAAACCGGAAAAAGCTTAGCGACCTGATTTCAAACCCTGATAGTCTTAAAAATCTGCATTATTTCAGGTTAATGCCTTAAACTATTATTAGGAAAAATCAGGAATGGAAAATTTCATTGTTTCAGCCAGAAAATACCGCCCGGCCACCTTCGATACCGTGGTGGGTCAGAGCCACATAACCCAAACCCTGAAAAATGCCATACAGACCAGGCATCTGGCCCAGGCCTTTTTGTTTTGTGGTCCCAGAGGAGTTGGCAAAACCACCTGTGCACGGATTCTTGCAAAAACCATCAACTGCGAAACCCTCCTTGCAGATGGTGAAGCCTGCGGAACCTGCAAATCCTGTTTGAGCTACCAAAACAACAATTCCTTCATCATCCATGAACTGGATGCAGCCAGCAACAATTCGGTAGATGACATCCGGATGCTGAATGAACAGGTCCGGATTCCGCCTCAATACGGGAATTATAAAGTGTACATCATTGACGAGGTTCACATGCTGACTACACAGGCATTCAATGCATTCCTGAAAACATTAGAAGAGCCTCCGAATTATGCCATCTTTATTCTGGCCACAACAGAGAAACACAAAATCTTGCCCACGATTCTTTCCCGGTGTCAGATATTCGATTTCAACCGAATAAAAATCTCCGACATAGCCAATCAACTGGCAAAAGTGGCCCAATCTGAAAATATTGCCTTTGAAGATGAGGGGCTGCGGGTGATTGCCTCAAAAGCCGACGGAGGAATGCGGGATGCCTTGTCTATGTTCGACATGGTGAGCACTTTCTCACCCGACCGAGCAGTGACCTATCAGCAGGTCATCACCAATCTTCATATCCTCGACAGCGATTTCTATTTCAAAATTACTCGCTTTATTCTGGAAGGAAACAATTCCGGACTGCTGCTCACCTTCGATGAAATCCTACAAAAAGGTTTTGATGGGCATTTGTTTATTCTGGGCCTAGCAGAGCATTTCCGTGACATTCTGCTTGCATCAGACCCCGCCACCCACGGACTTCTGGAAGTAGGGGAAGGAGTAGCCGCACAGTATCTGGAACAATCGGGAATGGCAAGTCCCGGATTCTTTCTCAATCTGTTGAATATGGCCTCGCAGGCAGAACTTCAATACAAAAACAGTAAAAATGCCCGCTTGCTTGTAGAGCTTTGCCTGCTGAAAATGGCCAACCTGCGTCACGCTCTTGAAGCAGTGGCTGAAAAAAAAAAGTCTGAACAGGGGCTGAAAGAGGAAGCCCAGTCCTTTAAAATCCCAGAACAAGCATCCCCTGCACGAGAAAAGAACCGTCTGGAAAGAGCCAGCTTCAGGGAAACACCGAGCATAAAAAAACCTGTTCAACAGACTCTCCTCCCTGTACAGCCTGAAGGAAATGCGGGAGAAAGCCCCGGTGCACCGCAGGAAAAGAAAAAACTGAGTCCCGTAAATTTATCTGAGGCAAAAGAAGAATATGTAAACTGGCTGAAAAACGAACAGATTCAAAATGTATCTGCGTGGAAACTCGCAGCAACCGAGGAAACTGAAGGACTGCAGGTTTACCTGACTTTTACCAATGAGATAGCCCAGGAGAATTTCGAAAAAGAGCTCATGCATATCAAGCGTTTTTTCAATATATTTTACGAAAACCAACCCCATTTTGAAACGCTGGTTTCCGAAAAAGCTGCTGAAAATCTTAGGCCATACACAAATGCTGAGAAGTTTGCATTTCTGGCAAAGCGATACCCCGCTCTTTCTGAATTAAGAACCAGGCTTGGTCTTGAAATAGACTAAAAATTACCTGAGGCGGATTTGTCGGGAAGGCTCTGAAACCTTTGCTTTTTTGGTGGTTGTCTTTTTTCCTGCAAGAAAATTGACAAAAGGCACATGCGGAAGATTGTATTGAACGCTCAGGTTGAAAAGCAAATAACCATCGTTCTCATCAGGATTTCCTCTTTGGGTACCTGTACCGTAGTTGGTAAATCCAAATTCATCCCCACGAAATGCAAACTTTCTGGACACATCACTTTTCAGGCTGGCAGGATCAGCATAGGATCCGCTCACATCATCGAGATAATCAGAAGATGTAAAACGGTAGCCAGCCTTAAGGGTAACTTCCAGATTTGAGATCACCTTATAACTAATTCCCAATCCGATAGGAAGAATGGCAGCCACAGATGAATAATCTACACCCTCGGTTTGAAGAGGTCGGAGAGCAACAAAATCACCACCCCCTGCAGGTTGAGCTTGTGGGCTGTTGGTAGTTATTCCAAAACCGGTAAATACAAACATACTTACAGGAAATTCTTTACGGGTTAAATATCTGAATGTGTTGTAATTAAGGAATTCAAAGTGAGCCAGGAACGAGGCTTCAAAATTATCAGCTCTGAAGGATAGATTTCTTTTTATCAGACTTGGATTTCCTGTTTCACGGTCGGATCCGCCAATGCGGTAATATTGAAAATTCAGAGAAAAAAACAGATAATCATTCATTCGGTAAGAAAGCCCTAGCCCTCCGCTGAATTTAGAATTGGAATAGCAATCACCTGTAGGACAAAGATCTCCGAAATAATTGGCTGTGCCCAATTGGGAAAAAACAGAAAAGGTCCTTAGTTTGGGATCTCGAAAGTCCAAAATCTGATACCGAGGCTGTGCAAAAGCATTGCCAGCTGATAGCATTAAGATAAGCAGTATGAGGGTAGAAAATTTTTTCTGCATGGGAACAGTATAAGATTGCAAAAAAACCACAATAAAATGTAACCGCAAACTTTACTATTAAAAATCAACAGGCCTTTTTCCAAAAAATCATACACCAGCCGGGAGGCGGATGTTCTGCAGCATATCGGAAACCATTTCTTTCAATCCGAATTGAGGCTGCCATCCCCAGTCTTTTCTTGCCTGAGAATCATCAAGAGACCCCGGCCATGAATCGGCAATCTGCTGCCTGAAATCAGGAGAATACCCCATTTCAAATGGTCCGAACTGCCTCTTTATTTCCTCGGCAAGCTGCTGCGGAGTAAAGGTCATAGCGGCCATGTTGTAGGAAGACCTGATGCTGAGCTTTTCTGCCGGAGCCTCCATCAACTCCAGAGTACCCCGCAAAGCATCTGGCATATACATCATGGGAAGCGGGGTATCAGGACCAAGAAAGGATGTATATTTTCTTTCGGTCAATACCTTATGAAAAATTTCGACTGCATAATCTGTAGTTCCGCCTCCGGGCGGGGTCTTGTAGCTGATCAATCCGGGATAACGAATACTTCGGATATCGAGTTGGTAGTGGGTAAAATAATATTCCGACAGGCGCTCTCCCACAAGTTTGGTAATACCATACACGGTGGTGGGGTCGGTAATGGTATGTTGCGGGGTATATTCTCTTGGTGTATTTGGACCAAAAACTGCGATGCTGCTGGGTGCATATACTTTTTTCACTCCTGAACCGGGGGCTTTGGCAACATCCAGGATATGCATAAAACCTGCGATGTTGACATCCCAGGCAAGGGAAGGGTTTCGCTCGGCTGCTGCAGAAAGAATTGCTGCCAGGTGGTAAATCTGAGTAGGCCGGAATTTCTGAACGATATCCTGAAGGCTTTTTTTGTCCATGACATCGAGGTTCTGAAACGGTCCCGACTCAAATACCTGATTTTCGGAGGGCTTCAGGTCTGTCGCCAGAACCTGCCCCTCACCATATATTTTCCGAAGTTCGCCCACAAGCTCGGTTCCCAGCTGACCACAGGCGCCTGTCACTAGAATGGCTTCTTTTCCTGAATTCATAAAAAGAGGTGTGAATAATAGTGGCGCAAAGAAAGCCTATTTTAAAAACTGAAGAAGCAGGAAAATGGGAAAAATCTATCCCTTTTAAATTTAATCTACCGCTCCCTCCAACGGGAGATCACTTCGTACTTGCCCGGAACCAAATCTGACTATGTGAAATCAGATTTTAAATTCCCCTTAAGGAAACCTAGGTTCTGAAAAATTGTAAAAACTATTTCCTGAGTTCCAGTAGCGCCACATTTTCCACATGATGGGTGTGCGGAAACATATCCAGGGGATGAACCTCGAGAAGATGGTATTTAGGCAGAAGCATGGCAATATCCCTTGCCTGAGTAGCAGGATTGCAGCTTACATATATCAGTTTTTTTGCTTCTGATTCCAGAATCTGATTCACCACCGCAGGGTGCATGCCTGCCCGGGGAGGATCTGTAATCAGAATATCCGGCTTTCCATGGGTTTCAAAAAAAGTGCTGTCCAACACTTTGGCCATATCGCCACTAAAAAACCGGACATTTTCAAGGCCGTTGATCCGGGCATTTTCTCTGGCATCTGCCACCGCAGCCTCCACATATTCTACCCCAATAACTTTTCCTGCCTTCCGGGCCACAAATTGTGCAATGGTGCCTGTGCCGGTGTAAAGGTCATACACAAGGTCGCTTTCTTTTGCATTGGCCAGCCTGTTTACCAGTTGATACATTGCCAGCGCCTGTGGTCCATTGGTTTGATAAAATGATGTGGGACCTACCCGGAATCGCAAATCTTCCATTTCTTCCCAAACAAAAGATTCCCCTGAAAAGGTGATGGCCTGTAAGTCCTGAAAGGCATCATTTCGCTTGGTGTTGATGATGTACTGAAGGGAAGTAATCTGAGGAAAGGCTTTCTTCATGGCCGAAAGCATCGGTTCGATTATCTGTTCGGCATCATGGGCGAATATCAGCACCACCATCAGGCCACCTGTGCCCGTAGTCCGGATTACCAGATTCCTTAGTTGTCCGGTTTGCTCCCT
>JBIKMV010000248.1:0-3841 GCA_044359055.1 Catalimonadaceae bacterium | reverse complement strand
TCTATAAAATCAGAATCCGGGTATCCTTCAATGTTAAATTCAGTGGAAACCACCTTTTTAAGATTCCGGACATCTTCATAGCGGATGTGCCGTCCGTCGGGCCGTGGATGAACCGTGATGCCCTCTGCACCGAATTGTTCACAAAAAAGAGCAAATTTTACCACATCGGGATTGTTGCCTCCACGGGCATTTCTCAAAGTGGCCACTTTGTTGATGTTTACACTCAGTCTTGTCATAATTTTTCGATTTTGTTTCCGGCCAGGAACTCGGTTGCGAGCATTTTTCGTTTTCCTTCCGGCTGAAGTTCGAGAATTTCAAGCCAGAAATCTGAAGCAGCAACAGCTAGGTTACCGGGATCAATCTGCATAAAAGTTCCGGGCTGAAAAGCAGCACAAATCCTGTCTGTAAGCCGGCTTTTCAATATTTTAAAGTTTTTTCCTTCCCTGATACACCATGCTGCCGGATAGGGCGACAACCCCCTGATCAGATTGTGGAGTTGGTGGGCAGGCTGAGCAAAATGCAGTTCACAGTTTTCCCTGAAAATCTTGGGGGCATGGCTTACCAAGGCCTCATTTTGGTCTTGCTCCTGATAATCGCCTGAAGAAATGGCCTTTACCGTTTTCCAGACAAGATCAGCCCCCTTCAGCCGAAGCCGGTCATACAGAGATCCGGCATTTTCATCATCCCCAACCGACACAGATTCCTGAAACAAAATTTTACCTGTATCTATCTCATGCTGAAGGAAAAAGGTTGTTATCCCGGTCTCCTTGTCACCGTTAATCAGGGCCCGGTTGATGGGTGCTGCCCCGCGGTACTTTGGCAGTAGGGATGCATGCAGATTGAAAGTTCCCAGCCGTGGCATTTTCCAGATAAGCACAGGAAGCATGCGAAAGGCGACTACAATACCGAGATCGATATTCAGGGTTTCCAGTTCTGCAATAAACCCGGGATTTTTCAGCTTTTCGGGTTGTAAAATCTTCAGTCCGGCAGATTCTGCTACTTCTTTCACTGCACTTTTTTGAAGATGCAGCCCTCTGCCTGCGGGTCTATCGGGCACCGTTACCACCGCCACGATATTGGCTCCTTCCCGGATGAGTTTTTCCAGCGTATTGGCAGCAAAATCGGGCGTTCCAAAAAAAACAATACGAAGGGACCTGGCATCTTGCATGGAGCAAAAAAAATGAATAGAATCTGAAATCCGGCAAAAAACTCAGTTTTCATTTCAGCGGAATGCCTTCAAGTCGACAATAATCCAGAATCTGCTTTCCTGCATCTTCACAAATCTGATTCACATTCTGACTCCACTCCTTTTTCAACTTTTTGGTTACCCGGTTTTTGGCATCAAGGTGGCTTATGGATTTTCTCAGTGCCTCCTCAAGAGATCTGATATCAAAAGTTTTTGTGGTAGCCCTGATTTTATGAAGCAGGAAGCGAAGACCTTCCGCATTTTCATTTTCAATTAAATCCTCGAACTGATGTCGGCATTCGGCCAGATTGGTAAAATAGGTTTTCATAAGAGTGGCAATAAAATTCTTATCTCCCTCCGTAATCTCCAAAAGTTGCATAAAATTAAGCTTCTGAGTTTCGATTTCAGGTGCAAGAACCGGCTCTGAAACCTCCTGACTGACATGCAGCCAGATTTGCTCTATTATTTTCAGAACTGAACCTGTAAATTGAAATGGAACGAGCATATCCTGAATACCTTCGGGAATTTGACCACTTACGGCCCCTTCGTGTAGAAACAAAACCTTGATACCTTGTTCCCGGAGCAGAATGTGGTCGAGACCCTCAAGTTCTGAGAAATTATGACCCCACCAGATCACAAGAGAAAAAGAACCCTGAGAAAGATACCGGTTTATTCCCTGTGAATTTTGAATCAATACCGGGTCTGCCCCATTCTCACGAAGCTTTTGAGAAAGCCAGCCTGTAGCCTTTTCAATGGCCGGGCCGAGAATTATCTTTTGCCTTTGCAGGATTTGAATGGATTGGGCAACTTCTTCATTAATCTCTATTTCTGAAGGACTCATGGGTATTTCCATCTTCAGCCTGCCTTCCGAAAGAGAAACCCGGAATCCTTCCTCCTCCCATATGCGCAGCAAAATCCGAAAGAAAAATTCAGTTTGTTCCTCAGTGGCAAAGACAGGAGAATCCATCATCAAGGTTATGGAATATTTTCCTCCTTCGCCTTTCTCCCAAAAGACATGAACATCGGTTACCTTATTTCCCGACCAGTCTGATAACTTTTCAAGAGTTTCCTGAACCAATATTTTTGGAAATAGAAAAATGACATCAACATCGGTTTCTGTATGAATGTGGGTTTGGATACCTGTCCAACCCCTACCGTAGTTGGTAAAAAAATCACTGAAATGAGAAGGGTGGAAAGGATAAAGATAAAAGGCAGAACGCTTTCTGTTTTTTGAAAACACCAAAAGTTGCGAAGCTTCCCTCAGTCGGAGATAATCACCCAGAACCCGAAGCAGGTTCTTTTCAGAATTATCCATGGCATCCATAGGTTTGTTCTCCAGGAGCCGCAGTTCTTCAATCCTGCATATAAAAGACCATTTATCTGATATTTCAAGCTGATGCTCAAGTTGATTGTAGCGATCTGTCAGATTTTGCCCGAAAACCGCAAAATAGAGGAGTTCGCCGGCTTCGCTCAGGCAAGGGGTAATTTCCCGTATATAAACCTGTAAATTTTTTTCAGCATCAATGCGGATGTCTTCGTATCGAATTGATTTTTTATGGTTCCGGATGTCATTTATTCGGGTTTTCCGGAGGAGTGCCTTGTTGAGGCTCTTGTATCTTTGTTTGATATAATCTTCATCTTTCATTCCGGTAAGCCATTCCCTCCTACGCTTATCTGTTACTGCTGCCGGATTCAGATACAGGAATCTGGAGTCATTGGCAATAACGGCTACATCCAACTGCGTTTGCTCCAGAACAGATTTGAAAAAATCTCTTTCCTGCTCTGCCCTTGTGAGGTTTCTATGGGCCGAAGTTTGATCTATCAAGGCAATCAAAAGCTGATTTTCCTGAAAAACAATGATGGGCAGAAAGCTGCGATCAGTTATCCGGGGACTTTGCCATACCATTTCCTTTTCAGGCCAGGAAATTTTGTTCTTTATCAACTGAAGGAGCGATTCTGAAACATCTTCCAATGTGATGTTTTCAACCTCAAACCAGTCAAAATTCATCAGGGAAAGGGTGGCTTTATTCACCCATTTCAATTGATAGTGTGCGAGTTCGGCTGATTTTGCAGCCTTATGAAAGCACATCATGGATTCTTGGAAACGATTCAGCAGTGGCTCCATTTCTCTGAAGTTGTGCATTTTATCCCCGGATGAAAGCACCGTAAGGTCGTGGGAAATGGCTTTTACGGATTCAATCTTTCCGTCCGGAAAAAATTCCATTTTTACTCTGCAGCCTACACGGAAGTTTTCTCCGAACCGATTGGTAACTTCCCATTCCGAATAAGTATCGGCCTTTTTCAGGCGATACTGATTTTCGTAAAATTGTATGATTTTGGACCGCTGGGCTTCCGGTGAAAAGAAGATAATATTCTGCCCCTTTATTTCTTCTTCAGAATATCCCAGTTTGTTCAATACCGCCGGATTCACATATTCTATTTGTCCTTTATAATTCAACTCGCACAAGTAGGCCTCGGTATCTTCAACCAGAAGCCTGAATCGTTCCATTTTAATAATCTGGCTGCGCTGGTCGGTTTGGAAACTTGCAAACTGGCTCTCAATCTGCTTGACCAATATTTCAGATTGCTGCCTTTTTTCCTTTTCCTCCTGCAATCCGGCAGAAAGTTCTTTTTTTTCAAGCAGGAGTTTTCCGG
>JBIKMV010000064.1:0-13552 GCA_044359055.1 Catalimonadaceae bacterium | reverse complement strand
CACCCAGAGGTAATCGTCCTCGACCGCAATTTCGATTTGCAAAGGTTCAGATTGCGTTATTACATTATGTTTCAGGGCATTTTCCACCAAAAGTTGAACCCCTAAAGGCGCAACTTTATGGGAAAGTTGATCTTCAGAAATGGATTTCTTGATTTCCAGTCCCTGCCGGAAGCGCACTTTGGCCAGGTATAAAAATGACTCCACAAATTCCATTTCCTCCCTGAGGGTAACGGTGTCTTTGTCCTTGCTCAGCAGTACATAGCGGTACACATCTGCCAGACGGCTCAGGTATTGCTGGGCGGGTTCGTTTTCGTCAATCAAAGAAGAAAGTGTGTTCAGCGAATTGAATAAAAAATGCGGATCCAACTGACTCTTAAGGGCTTCCAATTGCGAAACCAATTGTGTTCTGGCAAGGGTTTCTGCTTCAATCACTTTTTCTTTCCAGGAATGAAAAAAGTAAACCGCTTCATACACAATCATCACCAAAGTGGTGGGAATGAGGCCTAAGAAATATCCGTTAATGATTTCTTCTATGGTACAGGAATTTCCTAATAAGAAATGTTCTGTATATTTTATTATCACTGTTGCCAGTATTCCATAAATTAAAACACTGGTAATCAATACAATAATTCTCTTTTTTGTTTGTGAGTAATGGGGCATCTTTTGCTGAAGGTTCATCCAGATCAGGCGCAGACCCTCCCAGTAGGTAATCGTATTTAAAAATGCCATAAAAAAACCATCCAGTCTGGCGATATCCTGGCCCTGGGCTTTTGAAAAAGCAATATGCATTACCAAAGCAATGAAAGGAATTCCAATTAATCTTGCCTTCAAATCATTGATTCTGAATGGTTTTGAGGCTTGAGTGATTATTTTACTTTCCATGCCTGATTAATTTATTTCCCGGTTTCAAATGAATCCATTCTCAGAACGCAAATAAAACCAACTGTCCATTCATTTACTTCACTTAAATGCTAAACAGCTGGTTTCCTATTTTCTCCTGCTAAAACGTGTACCGCACAAACGGAACCGGAAAAAATCCCTGTTGCAATTGGGTTACTATCTGATTGGTCCGGCGGTTGTATTGCCGGTTGAAGACATTCGGATGATTTGTAACATTTTGTAAATCAACGGCAAACTCCAGTGTGCTTTGCTTGTATTCAATTCGGTAAGCCAGCTTTACATCGGCCCTGAGGTATTCGGTCTGCCTTTCAGAAAAGGCTTTTGATTCTTCAAAAATTGCCCTTTCGGCCTGTCTTGAGGCCTCTGCATTGATGGGTGTAAGGTAGCGCCCCCCGATAGTGGAAAATTTCAGATTTACGGCAAAAACATTGTTACGGCTTTTGCCAATCTTCCATTCTTTGCCAACCAGGGCATTGAAAACATAGCCTGTGTTGAAGGCCGTATTGCGCCAGATTTTATCCGAACCCCTGTATTTGCTGTCAAAAAGAGAAGCGGTAATCAGGTAGTAAAATCCTTTGGTAAAGGTGCGCTCCAGGGTAATTTCAATGCCATAATTTTCTCCTAAACCATTGTTTACCAGAGAGTCTTCTCCATCAGGAGCAAAGCTGTTGCCGGAGTTCAGACCCGAATAGGAACCAGGTCGGTTGTCGGCAGTAACCGCTGCCTTGTCGATCCACTGGTAGTAGGCTTCGGCTTTCAGGCTGGTATTGTCGCTGATCATTCTTTCGGTTCCCAAAACCAGATGCTGACTCCGGGTAAAACCCAGATCTTTATTGGTAAGGGCTATGCCGGTTGGGGTGCGGGTTTCTACCGAATAGGTATAGGCAGATTGCATCTGGTGGTGCATGCCATATCCTGCATTTACGGATTGAGACTCGGTAATATTGTATCTTGCTCCTATCCTGGGTTCAATGGCAAAGGCATCGCCCTGCGTGGTATATTGGACATGAAGACCAGGGGTAATGCTCAAGCGCTGCGAAAAGCGGTGCTTCCACTGCAGGTAGGCCTGGCCCAGATACCAGTCTCCGTCGCGGTTTACCCTTACCACTTCTTGTGAACCACGGTACACATCTTTATTGAACAGGTTATAACGATAAAAATCATTGTAAAACCCGGCATTCAGGCTGTTTCGGGCATTTATTTTGTAAATGTACTGACCATTCAGGCTATACTTTTCGGTTCTGAAGCGGGCCTTGCCGGAAAGAAACGCCTGCCTGGTTTCGGTGCTGATGGAATCGCCTTCAAAATTTTCGCTTGTGGCTGAGTAGCCCGTGGTCAGCTTCAGGTTCGATTTTTTACTGATTTGAATGTCGGTCGAGATTCCGGCAATGCCGGTTCCGTAATCTGCACGGGTGTTTTCATTTTCACTTCCATACAGGTTTTTGCCGGTGGTATCTTCCTTGTTTCCTTCAAAATTTACATCACTTAGGCCGCCCATACCGAAGACCGAAAGAGTAACTTTCGGGCTCAGGGGCAGGTTCACTTTAAAGTTGATATCCTGATAGTTGGGTACGGCATTGCCTGTCCCGAACTGGATGCCCATTTTGTTGAAAACCCCCAGTGTAGAATAACGATAATTGAACAGGTAGGAACCCTGGCCGGGCTTGTTTTTTACAAAAGGTCCTTCTGCCCCGATTTCAAATCCGTTGAAACCCACCTGCCCGAGGTATTCTCTTTTTTCATCATTTCCATTTCTCAGCCTTAAGTCAAATACCCCGGAAAGTCCGTTTCCATATTGTGCCGGAAAAGCAGAAGTAATAAAATCAGATTTGGCTAAATTGTTGTTATTCAATATGCTTACTGGTCCGCCTGTGCTGGTAAGCGAACCAAAGTGATTGGGGTTGGGGATGTTCAATCCTTCCAATTGCCAAAGCATACCCGATGGCGAATTGCCCCTGACCACTATGTCATTCCGGCTGTCGTTTCCGGCAATCACTCCGGCAAAGTTGGCCGCCATCCGGGCAGGGTCTCCCAAGGCCCCTGCATATCGTTTGGTATCGTCCACATTGAAAGACCGACCTGAAATAAGGGCCATTTCATTATTTGTAACGAGCTTGTTTTCAGACCGTTTTGCTGTGACTTCCACTTCCGCCTGCTGTACTACAGATTCGGTCAGCACCACTTCCAGCACCACTTCCTTTCCTGCGGTAATCACCACATTGGCCAACATCCTCGATTCATAACCGAGGGCTTTTACCTGAAAGGTTTGCCGGCCCAATGGAATTCCGGAAATTCTGAAATTGCCATCCATGTCGGCTGTTCCACCTAAAAGGGGTGTTTCGGCCCGAACCAAAATGATGGAGGCTCCGATTACAGGTGCTTTACTGGCTTCGTCCAGAATCTTTCCCCGAACGGTTTGAGTACCCTGAGCCAAAAGTTCGGAATTAATAAGCAGACCGCAGATGCTTAGGACTGCAATTAAGGCAAGTCGTTTCATAAAGATTTCTTTTTTTGATGGAACAAAGGAAAATACGCCTTTCAGTTTTCAGACTTACCTTCCCGCTCTGATGTAGCCTGCACAGAGGCGAACCGCAGATTCCGGGGGTTGAAACGAATGGCTGTCTTGCAAAAACGGGGATAATCAATCTTTACTCTGTCCGTTTGCGGCAGCCATCAGCGGTCAGAATTTCCGAAAACAGCCCGGTACAACAAGCTGTCTCTTCCATATACATCCGGCCTGAAATTGAGCCGGCCGTTTTCTTCTGCCCAGGCGGTAAGGTAAACAATATATACAGGTTCCGCCTTCCGGAGTTTGAAATAGGCCTCCTTTTTCAGCCCGAGGGCCTTTTGAATTTGCACAGGACTCATGCCGGCATTTTTTTCCAACAGATAGGCGGCCAGCTTTTCTGCTTTTTCTATCCTGATGCACCCATGGCTGAAGGTGCGCTTCCGGGCTTCAAAAAACCAGGGCTCGTTGGAATCATGCAGGTATATCCAAAAGGAGTTGGGAAACAGAAATTTTATCCTTCCGAGAGGATTTTCGGGGCCCGGCATCTGCCTGATGGTGTAGGGGATGCGGCTGGAAAAACGGTGCCAGTTTATGCGGTTTGCCGGAATCCGCTGATTGCCCGAAAAAACCTGCATATGGTGTCGCCTGAGGTAATCGGGATGCCTTTTCAGGCCGGGCAGGATTTCTTTTTTTACAATGCCCGGCGGCACTCCCCATGTAGGATTGAGGATGATGTGGGAAATTTTACCTTTGAATATCTGCGTTTTGCTTGCCTGTTTCCCTACTACCAGTCTGGAATGCCAGATAGGTTTACCCTCTCTGAATACATGGATGGCAAACTCAGGGATATTCACCAAAAGGAAGTCGCCCTGAATCTTTCCTGGCAGCCATCTCATCCTTTCCAGATTCACCATAATCTGCTTTTGCCGGATGCGGAGCGGAACACGCAGCTGCTCAAGGCTTTCCTTGTCAAGGAGGCCTTTCTCAGCAAGACCCATTCTCCTCTGAAATCTCTTCAATGCGGTGGCTATTACGGCTTCAGATTCGCTCAGGGTATCGGCAGGGAGAAGGTCACGGGTTAAAATAAGGCATTGCTTCAGCCAGCCAGCTCCGATGCTCATGTCCGGATTGCCATTTCCCGGCTCCCCATCGGGAATCCGGGGCCAACGCCCTAATTTTTCGATGTTTTTGTATTCGGTAAGGGCAGCTTTCAGCGCTGCATAATAGGGGTGGGCAGGTTCCCTGAAATGCCCCGGCATTTTGCCTTCAGCCAGAGAATCGAGCAGGGCAGGATAATTCTTTTTGTGTTTGGGAATGTGCCACCTCAGCGCTTCCGGATTTCGGATTACACCTGTGAACTCTTTGCGGGCATATCGTAAAAAAGCGAGTGAGGTCCGCATCTCCAACTCTTCAAGTGGGGCTTTGCCCTGATTTTCAAAACCATCAAACGAAAGCTGATACAATAAGGAGTCTAATACCGGGTCCATGATGGAGCTGTCGGCATAATCTCCCAGAAAATCACGGTACTGAACAAAAAATTCAGTTGCGGCAGGGCGCATGCTTCCATTCTCGAGCCAGGCAAACTGATAATTTCTCCTTTTGTAAAAAGAAATCAGGGCTGCCTTGCCTGAAGCAGGTTCACCTGCAGAATCCAGAAAATGAAACAAGCGGTTGCTGTCCAGACTGAGAATGGAAAATTTCTCTTTCGAAAAATATACACTATCCGCATGGGCACTGACCGGCCGCCGGTAAACCTGTTCTTCCCTGCCGGAATGGCAAGCCTGAAAAACCAAGAAAATCAAGGCATAAACTCGGTATATCAATCGGGACAAACCGAAAAAAGATGCCCATTTCATCCCGTAATCCTTTTATTCATCAGACCGATGGATGTACAGCAGGCTTCCTCCTTCCAGGATAGGAAACAGCTTGCTGACCATATCTTTTGGAATGGCGGGGCAGCCATGGCTACGGCCACAGCGGCCATATTTTCTGATAAAACCGGCCCCTACATAATCTGCTCCATGGATGATGATTTCCCGCTGCCGGGCTTTGTCGTTCTTGCCTTTTTCCAGACCCTCCAGCATGAGGGCAGGGCCGTGCTTCGGACTTACAATTTCTTTGCCGACTTCATAAAAACCCGGGCTGGTTTTGTAGGAATTGGGCTCATTTGAGAATGACTTTGCCAAAGCCATACCCGAATTTTTTCCATGGGCCACCCAGGTAGTGGCAATCAGTTTTCTCTTTTTCAGATCAAAGACAAAAAGGCGCTTGTTCCCGGAGGGTAATCCCATATCGGCTATGGCCAGCACAGAGTTAGCGGGTCTGTATCTGCAATATCCTTCAAGCGATTTTTTGAAAACGGAGAAGCGAATGTGATGCCCGGCACCGCAGGCATGGTACAGATTCTGCACCGAATCCGGCGATTGCCTTTCAGGCTGGTGTTTCACCGTAGGCGAAAACGCAGAGGATATAAGCAAAATGAGGTAGAGGAAAAGAAACATAAAGTCAAATATACCCGGTTTCAGGATAACCCTCGGCAAAAATTATGCCGGGACTTTGGCACATACCTTTTCCTCTCCCCGGACATCAGGGGCATACTCAAATCAGAAAGAAATTGAAAATCAGAGTTTCCTGTCGAAGTCGAACTGCTCCAGGTAGTCGGCTACCCTTCGTACAAACATTCCACCCAAAGAACCATCCACCACCCGGTGGTCGTAGCTGTGCGAGAGAAACATCATATGCCGTATGCCGAGGGTGTCGCCCTGCGGGGTTTCAATTACCGCCGGTTTCTTCCTCACCGCTCCAAGGGCCAGAATGCCGATTTGCGGCTGAAGGATGATGGGCGTTCCCATCACATTGCCAAAAGAACCCACATTGGAAACAGTATAGGTACCGTCTGACAAGTCATCCGGACTGAGTTTATTTTCCCTTGCACGGTTGGCCAGGTCATTGACTTTTTCTGTGAGGCCCAGGAGATTGTACTGATCGGCCCGCTTTATTACAGGCACAATGAGGTTGCCGGATGGCAGGGCTACTGCCATACCCAGATTGATGTCTTTTTTTACCAGAATGCGGTCGCCGTCAACAGAGGCATTCATCATCGGATAGTCCCGAAGTGCTTTGATTACTGCTTCCAGAAAAATAGGAGTAAAAGTGAGGGTCTGACCGTATTTTTTCTGAAATTCTCCTTTCATTTTATTCCGCCAGATGGCCAAATTGGTCACATCGGCTTCCACAAAAGAGGTAACATGGGGCGATATCCGCTTGCTGTCTACCATCCGCTGGGCAATCATTTTCCTCATGCGGTCCATTTCCACGATATCCACTTCTCCAGAAAAAGAACGGGCAGGAGCTGATGCTGCCGAGGCCGGGGCCGATTCGGCTGTCCGGGAGATGGCAGACTTACCGTTTTGGAGATAGGCCAGCAGATCGTTTTTGGTAACCCTGTTGTCTTTCCCGCTGCCGGTTATCTGGTCCAGTTCCTGAATGCTGAGACCCTCCTGACGGGCAATGTTTTTAACCAGGGGCGAGTAAAAACGCTCCGAATCACTGCTCTTGATTTCTTTGGCTGCCGGGGCCGGAGCCGCCACAAGGGCTGCTGAGCCATTTGAAGATGCAGCCGGCGCAGCGGTTACGGGAGCAGGTGCAGGTGTCTGAATGCCCCCTGCAGTTTCGATTACCAGAATAGGCTTCCCTATGGGTACAACATCCCCCTCTTTGGCAAGAATTTCTACAATCACCCCTGCATGGGTGGAAGGCACTTCGGTATCTACTTTGTCGGTGGCCACTTCGAGAACAGATTCGTCCTGTTCGATTTTGTCACCCACTTTTTTAAGCCAATTGAGTATGGTACCCTCCATGATGCTTTCTCCCATTTTGGGCATAACCATTTGAACTTGAGCCATTTCTAAAAGAAGATTTGTTTATTTTCTGTTAAGATGTATAAAAGGCAGGCCGCAATTTTAGGGATTTTTGAGCGTTTTTGCCGCGCTTATTTTCCGTTTTTCCCCAAAATCCAGAGCCGCATCATATTCATGGCCTGCAGGCAGAGCATATTCTGATTGATTTCCGGCCGGGGGAAGATGCGGAGTGTTTTGGTTTCCACCGGACTGATTTTTCCATCCATTACCGACAGCAATTCAATGGTTTGCAGGGGACTGTCGTCTGCCGGATGTTCACTGAACAGACGAATCAGCAGGCCCTTCCGGCAGGCGGGGGTATCCGCATTGTTTTTTAATTTCCCCTCCATTCCCGGCATGTTCAAAAAGAGGGCGTTGAGCTTGCCCTTGGTGAGTTCATCCTCGGTAAAAATGTCAAATCCATACTTCACCAGCAGTGTGGCCAGCACCTCATCCAGTTCTTTGTCTTCTCTGGCATACACATGTTCGGCAATCAGGGGATCCAGTTTGTCAGACTCCTTCCTGAGCAGGGATTCCAATTCTTTCAGGTCATGGCCCCGGCCTGTGAGCCGCAGCTTTACCTGTCCTCCCGAGGGCAGATAGGCCAGCTTCAGCGACGGTGGAAGCTGATTTTCCCAGTCCGAAATCATCTGTGCCAGAGCAGATTCGGGAATACCCACCGTCCGGAACCAGGCGTGGAGAACGGGAATCAGATTCACCCTTTCCCTGAGTCTCGGCAATACCTGATCCTGAAAAATCTGCTTCATTTCGTAGGGCACACCGGGAAGAGCCACCGCCACTTTGCCATTTTCCATAAACCACATCCCAGGAGCAGTTCCCACGCTGTTTTCCAGATATTCGGCTTTGGCAGGCAGGAAGGCCTGAGAGCGGGTCATATCTGACATTTCACGGCCCCGTTTTTTCATCAGGGCTTCCAGATGAAGGAGGGCCTCCGGACGGATTTCCAGTTTATCATGAAACCACTCAGCCAGAAGGGGTTTGGTAAGGTCGTCGCGGGTGGGGCCAAGGCCACCGGTAATAATGAGAATGTCTGCTCTTTCAAAGGCCATGGCAAAGGCATCGAGAATCCTCTCCCGGGAATCACCGGCTACCATTTTCATGACAACTTCAAGGCCTGCAGCCGACAGAGACTGCGCCAGAAAAACAGCATTGGTATCGGTAATTTGTCCCAGCAGGATTTCATCTCCTATGGCGAGAATGCAAACCCGGTTTGAAATCAGATTATTCAAAAGAATTCAATTTTAAAAGGGAACAATCCCGTCATTCCCGTGCCTCAAATAAAGTTGAACAGGGGCCAAAAAGGAAAGATACTCCGGAAATTTTTGGTTATTCTTTAAAAATAGTCTGAATCGCAGAATTTTTTCTTGGTATAAACTAAAGTTTTGCATTAAATTTGAATTATAAAAACAACCTCAAAACCAAATTCCCACCTTTAAACCACAAAGTCATGGATTCTTCCAATCCCTCAAAGCCACGAATGTGGCATTCAGTTTTCCTCTGCATTGTCCTGTATCTGGCTGGTTTTACCGGTGCCATCCTGCTCGCTTTTTATCTTATGGGTGAACTGGAAGACCCAGCCTATCTTTTTTATTTTGCTCCGGTTCCGGGACTCCTTTTTTATGGTGTTTATTATGTGATTACCCAAAAGCTGGATTCTTTTTTTGAAAGCCGGCCTGAGGAAGGCAGCCCGGGCAATGCCTGAAGCCGCTGCTCATTACCTTCGTTCCAAAAAAAATCATTCCCAACATTTCTGCGCAGAACCTGAACCGGTTTTGCATTTTGTCAATTTACCGCTCCCAAATCGGATTATTGAGCCGAATGTTTCACTTTTGCAGAAGTGAAAATTCTGGTCATCCGCTTTTCTTCCATTGGCGATATTGTGCTCACCTCACCAGTGCTTCGTTGTCTGAAAAACCAGATTTCAGGGGCCGAAATCCACTTCTTGACCAAAAAAAGATTTACCGGGCTTCTGGAGCATAACCCCCACATTTCCAAAATATATGGATTGGAAAAAAATCCAGGGCAGATTCTGGCTGAACTGAAAAAAGAAAACTATGATGTGGTGATTGACCTGCACCACAACCTGCGTAGCCTCAGGGTAAAAATGGCTCTGTTTAAGCCTTCATTTTCCTTTCATAAACTCAACCTCCGCAAGTGGCTTTGGGTAAACCTCAAAATAAATCTCATGCCCGATGTCCATATTGTGGATCGATATCTGGAAACCCTAAAACCCCTTGGTGTGCAGGACGACGGCCAAGGACTGGAATTCTACCCTTGTGATTGTGATGCGGTTGATGCAGAAGCCATTCCGGAGGAAATCAGGGGGAAACCGTATATAGTGCTATCCATCGGGGGAACCCATTTCACCAAGAAAATGCCGGTCAGGAAGTGGATAGAACTGGGAAAAACGCTGCCCCTCCCTATGGTCATTGCCGGTGGAAAGGAGGATATGGAAAACGGCTGGCACCTCTCTGAAAACCTGAAAAAACAAGGCAAGGCCGTTTGGAATGCTGCCGGACTGTTTTCTTTGGGTGGCTCTGCCCATTTGATCCGGCAATCGGCCATGGTCATCAGCCACGATACGGGTATGATGCACATTGCTGCAGCATTTCAAAAACCTGTAGTGGCCATTTGGGGAAATACAAGCCCTGGACTTGGTATGTATCCCTTCAGAACCACGCATTACAACATGGAAGTACAGGAACTATCCTGCCGGCCCTGCTCCAAAATCGGGTACAACCGTTGCCCCCGAAGCCACTTCGACTGCATGCAGAAGCAGGATGTTCATTCTCCTGAATTACAGAAATTCATTCATCAGGCCATCGAAAAACACCTTATTTCTGGCTGATGTCTTTGCTTTCCGAGCCTGATTTTTTTCTGGAAGTGGCGCTCCCGCTTGCCATTCCGGGAACCCTGACCTACCGCTATTCAGGTCCGGTGGCGCCGAAGGCAGGCATGCGTGTGGTGGTTCCGCTGAAAGGAAAAAAATTGTACACAGGCATCATCTGGTCGCTTCACAAGAGTGAGCCCGCAGGAAATTACGAGATAAAACATGCCGTGGAAGTGATTGATGAGCAGGTGTTTTTGTCTGACCTCAGGCGGCAGTTTCTGGAATGGATGGCCAACTATTATATGTGTTCTCCAGGTGAAGTGTTGCTGGCGGCCATTCCGGCACCATTCAGGCTCAGTTCTGAATCCTTCATGCAAATTCACCCGGACTATGACTGGAAAAATGATGAACTGGGAAGCGAGGAACTCTGGGTTTTCAGACTGCTGGAAAAGCAGCAGAAAGTTTCCATGGCAGATTTGCTCAAGGCCCTTCCGAAACCCAGTACATGGATGCGCATTTTCAGAAAGTGGCAGAATGAAAACAAAATCCTGATTTTCGATGCCCTGCCCGATCAGTACAAACCCCGGACCGAAATCTGGATCGGCCTGCCCCTTGCCATGCAGACTGAGGAGGCTCTGGAACAGCTTTTTGAACGGCTTTCAGAAAAACCGGAAGAAGAAGCGTTCCTGCTTAAGTTTCTCAGCAAAACAGGTTTTGCCTCCCCGGAACACAAAACCTGGCGAATAAAAAAGCAGGACCTGATGCTGACGGAGGAAGAAAAAAAAATTCTCCTCCGGCTGATTCGAAAAGGAGTTCTGGAATCAGAAAAAATACGCATAAAGCCCTTTTTTGAGGAATCTATCGACCTTCCGGTGCCCTCGGAACTGTCGCTGGCGCAGCAGAGGGCAAAAGAAGAAATTGAAGCCGGTTTTGACCTGAAAAAGCCAGTTTTGCTGCTTGGGGTTACAGGAAGCGGAAAAACAGAAATTTATATTTCATTGATTTCCAAAACAATAGCCGAAGGAAAACAGTGCCTGCTTATGCTTCCCGAAATTGCCATTTCGGTGCAGATTGTGTACCGGCTGCGTCTTGTTTTTGGCGACCGGCTCGGAGTTTTTCATTCCAAATCCTCCCTGCCTGAGCGGATGGAGGTTTGGGAAGGTGCAGATTCAGGGAAACTGCAAATCGTGGTTGGAGTGAGGTCATCGATTTTTTTACCTTTCCAAAAACTGGGTTTGCTTATCCTGGATGAAGAACATGATCCCTCCTACAAACAAGCGGAGCCTGCCCCCAGGTACCATGGAAGAGATTCCGGCATATTTCTGGCCTCGCTTCATCAGGCTCAGGTATTGCTTGGCTCTGCTACGCCTTCGGTGGAGAGTTATTACAAAGCCAAGTACGGCAAATGGCACTTTGTCTCTTTATCTGAGCGCTATGGGGGCGCCGAACTGCCCGACATTGAATATGTGGATATGCACAAGGCAAAAAAAACGCTTCAGATAAAACTTGACTTTTCCACTGCGGTGCTGGATAAACTACAGGAAACCAAAGAGGCAGGCCGGCAATCCATTATTTTTCAGAACCGAAGGGGGTATGCGCCCTACCTGCAATGCGAAGACTGCGGATGGATTGCCTATTGCCCCAACTGCGATGTTTCACTTACCTACCACCAATCCAAAAAGAAAATCAGTTGCCACTATTGCGGACATTCGGATGTGATTCCCAAAAGTTGCCCCGCCTGTGGCTCTGTGCAGGTGCAAACTGTTGGCTACGGAACCGAAAAACTGGAAGAATCACTCGAACAACTTCTGCCCGGATTCAGGGTAGCCAGGATGGACCAGGACACAACCTCCGGAAGGAAAAGCTATGAACAACTCCTTACCCGAATGCGAAATCATGATCTGGACGGACTGGTGGGAACGCAGATGGTAACCAAGGGCCTAGATTTTGAAGATGTTACCTTTGTCTCTGTTTTTGACATCGACCGCGTTTTGCATTATCCCGATTTCAGGGCAAATGAAAGGACCTTTCAGCTGCTCAGCCAGATTTCCGGACGGGCGGGAAGGCGGTTGCAGAAGGGCCTTGTAATGGTGCAAACCGGAAAACCCTACCACCCGCTTTACAGCATGGTAGCCAAAGGAGAACTGACACTGTTTTACGAATCTGAAATTCTGCACCGGAAAGACTTTCAGTTTCCTCCCTTTTCCAGACTGATAAAAATCACCTCAAGGCACAAAGAGCAGGAGATGGCCGGACAGGCAGCCTACGAACTGACCGCCAAATTATTGCCCCTTCTCGGCTCCGCTATGGTTTATGGCCCTGAGATTCCGCCCATTTCCAGACTAAGGAATCAGTTTATTTTCAATGTAATGGTGAAAATTCCAGGTGAGATTTCTGCTTCCCGGGTGAAGCAGGTGGTAAAAGAAGCTGTATGGCAGCTTCAGACCATGAAAAACTTTTCGGGAGTGCAGTGGATTCTGGATGTAGATCCGGTCTGATATTCCTAAAGCAAGTTGCTCCTTGTACAAAAGAACCCTATCATGAAACTGAATTCCTCTAAAGCATGGTTTCCAATGGAAATATTAAAATTAGACCTTGTTTTGCAGTGCTGATTCTCCGGAGGAAACTATTTCTGAGACCGGGATATTGCGAAAAATTCAATTTCCTATGAGCCAAACACCCTATCAGGTTGTCATCATCGGGGCTGGCGTAGCAGGCCTTCGCTGCGCACAGGTTTTGCAGCAGAAGGGAATAAAAACCCTGATTCTGGAGCAGCATTCCACACCGGGAGGCAAAGTTCGCACCCGGCAGCAAAACGGATTTCTTCTGGATGAAGGTTTTCAGGTGCTAAACGATTCGTACGAAGAACTTCACCTTGCAGTCTCCTTTAAAGAGCTCGGGACCAGGTCATTCGATTCCGGCGCTATGGTTGCAAGAGGGAATGGAAATCTGAAGTTTGCCTTCCATCCCCTGCGCCATCCGGACAGAATTTTTTCTACCATTCTGCAATATCCGGGCAGCATTTCAGATATGTGGAAAATGGGAAAACTGGCCTTGAAAAATCGCAAAGCCAATCCTGATTTCTGGAAAAATATTGGAAACATTAATACGGCAGACTTCATCGAATCGCAAAATTTTAGTCAAACATTTTACAATGGGTTTATCAGGCCCTTTTTCGGTGGTGTCTTTCTAGACCCCGGTCTGGGTCTCCCGCTGGAATATTTTGAGTGGCTGCTGGCCAAATTTTACTCCGGAAGGGCCTGCCTTCCGAAGCATGGCATGGCCGGATTGCCCAGCCTCATGGCGGCAACTGCCGGAGAAATCCGCTTTCAAACTAAGGTGCTGGAAATCAGAGAGGGCGTTCTGATTCTTGAAAACGGAGAAATGATAGAA
>JBIKMV010000247.1:0-3864 GCA_044359055.1 Catalimonadaceae bacterium | reverse complement strand
TGAGCCTGCACAGGTAGTGAATGGAGACCAAGCCAGATAAATAGGCTGGCTATGATTGACTTAAGGAAGTTTTTAATCATAAAGCTGAAATTTTGATTGTAGAATTTATGAGGCAAACATAATTATTTTACCCATTTATGATAGGATGAAAATTTATTCTGATAATCAGTATATTAAAATAAAGAGGCCGGTTTTGTCTCTGGCTTAGCCTGTGCCGTAAAAAATTGGTTTAAATTTACAGGGTTGAAAATTTTTCAGGCCCGGGGATCCTCTCGGAAAAACAAATAGGTTTCAATTCATGAAATTTATTAAATTTTCATAAAAAAATAAAACCTATTAAAAAATTTGTAATTTTACGGCTGATTTATTAATTTTTTTTTAAAACTATTATGAATAAAACAAAGGTCCTGATGCTGGGATGGGAATTTCCACCCATACTCACCGGCGGACTGGGAACGGCCTGTTACGGGTTGGTAAAGGCCCTTAGTAAGTATGCTGAAATACAGTTGATTATTCCCCAGGCAGACCGCAATCAAATTCTCAGTAATGTACAAATCAAAGGTCTGAATCAGTATGGTATTAAAGGAGAAGGGGCAATTGAATTGCCTCAGGTTCCACTGGAAGAATATGCCCGGGTGAAAAAGGTGCCTGCAGAGTTTCTCAATCCCTATCCGGTCGGTATTGGTTTTGCTCAGGAGGCCAAAGCACTGCAGACGCCTGAAGCTGTAAGAGCCCTTTTTTCAAGTCAGGAGCCTTACGGTCCCAATATCATGCAAAAAGTGGCCACCTATGCAGAAGTGGTTAGCCGGATGGCACTGGATCTCGATTTTGATGTAATCCATGCCCACGATTGGATTACCTTTCCGGCAGCGGTTAAGATAAAAGAAATGACGGGTAAGCCTCTTGTGGTCCACATTCACTCACTCGAAACCGACCGTGTAGGACCCATGGCAAGGGGCGAGTGGAATAAGGTGTTTGAAGTGGAAGCCAAAGGTATGCAGAAAGCTGACCGTATCATCCCAGTTAGTCAGTATACCCAGCAGTGTGCCGTTGAAAATTATGGAATCGCAGAAGAAAAATTTTATCCGGTTCATAATGCCATAGACGAGGCAGAAACCTTCAGGATGCCCAATAACTCAGGAGAAAAGCTGGTTTTATTTCTGGGGCGGGTAACTTTTCAGAAAGGGCCCGAATTCATGGTAGAAACCGCATGGAAGCTCCTTCAGGTCTATCCCAATGTAATGTTTTTTGTGGCCGGAGTAGGGGATATGATGGAGGTGCTGAAGCAAAAAGTATTGGAGCGCCGCATCGACCATAAGTTTGTGTTTGCAGGTTTCCTCAGTAAAACCAATGTAAAAAAGGTGCTGGCCAGGGCCGATGTATATTTCATGCCCTCGGTTTCGGAGCCCTTCGGCCTGTCTGCTCTGGAGGCGGCCCAGTTTGATGTGCCCTGCGTAATTTCAAGACAATCAGGGGTGAGGGAAGTTCTTCCCAATGCCCTGAACGCAGATTTCTGGGATACAGATAGGTTTGCCAATTACATTTACGGTTTGCTCAACTACGAAGGAATCAGACAGGATATGATCAGCAAAACAAAACAGGACCTGGCTCAGCTCAGCTGGGACGATGCCGCCCGTGATGTGATGGAAGTGTATGATTCCCTCGGTGTTTGATTGTCATTTGACCTAAACCTAGTAACATTGAAGCCTCAAAGGCGCTGAATTCATTTTCCTGCATGGCAGCCGTTTGTTTTTACTTTCAGGTTCACCAACCCTACCGACTCAAGAATTTCCCTTTTTTCAAAATAGGAAAGGACCACTTCCATGAAGCCACGGCCCTCAATGTGGAAATCCTCAATCGGGTATCTGATCTTTGCTATTTACCGGCAAACAATCTGATGCTGAGGTTGATAGAAAAATTTGAAGGCAGGTTCAAAATAGCTTTCTCCATAACCGGAACGGCCCTGGAGCAACTGCACAGACACCGGCCCGATGTGGTGGATTCTTTCAGAAAACTTGCAGATACCGGTTGTGTGGAATTTCTGGCCGAAACCTATTTTCATTCGCTTGCTGCCCTTTTTTCTGATGCTGAATTTGAGCGGCAGGTGAAAATGCACGAAAAAGCCATGAAAAATATCCTGGGAGTTAAACCCCGTGTTTTTCGAAATACGGAGTTGATGTACCAGAATGGGCTGGCTGAGAAAGTTGAGGCTTTGGGATATAAAATGATACTGGCCGAAGGTTCAGGAAAATATATCGGTTCTCAAAGTGCCAATCAAATATTTACTTCTGCAGACAACAAAATCAAAATCCTACCCCGGAATTTTGTATTATCTGATGATATTGCTTTCAGGTTTTCAGACCCGGACTGGAGTGAATTTCCTCTTTCTGCAAGAAAATATGCCGGCTGGCTCCATGAAATTTCTGATCCCAATGCCTGTGTCGGTCTTTTCATGGATTATGAAACTTTTGGGGAACATCGCAGAGTTGAAACCGGAATTTTCGACTTTCTTCAATCGCTTCCGGCTGCCATTCTTTCCAAGGATGGCTTTCATTTTGCCAATCCTTCCGATTTTCTGAAGCTGAAGCCGGCCAATGCCCCTGCTTTTAATTCACCCGCATGGAGCAGCTGGGCAGATGAAGAAAAGGATGTAAGTGCATGGATGCATGACCACATGCAGAAAGATGCCCTAAAAAAAATCTACGAACTCGAACCGGTGGTTTATGAACTTGGAAAACCGGATCTGATGGATGTTTGGGGAAAACTTCAGACCAGTGATCATTTCTATTATATGAGCACCCGGTACAGAAATAATCCTGTGCATCAGTCATTTAATCACTATGCCTCGCCCTACGATGCCTACCTGAATTACATGAATATCCTCAGTGATTTCAGGGGCTTGCTGGGTTTGTAATCGGGCAGTAAATCAGGGCACCGGATCATACCCATGGCCCCCCCAGGGATGGCAGCGTCCTATGCGCTTCAGTCCTAGCCAGACTCCTTTAAATACGCCGTGTTTTTGAATGGCTTCGACCATGTAGTGGCTGCAGCTTGGCTGATAGCGACAGGCAGCCGGCAGATGCGGCGAAATGGCAGACTGGTAAAACCTGACAAGCAGAATTAAAATTTGCTTCAAAGCCTTAATTATTAGATAAATAGATCAGTACAAAGGTTGTAAAAGCCGATGGCATGGCCAGTCCAAAGGTACTAAAAAAGAAGTTTCAGGGCCATCTGCTGATCATGTTGCAGTTGGATTTTCAATTCATCCAGACTGGCAAATTTCATTTCTTCCCGAATGGGAGCAATGAATTCGAGCCTAAGATTTTTTCCATACAAATCCCCCTCAAAATCAATCAGATGGGTTTCAATTTTTCTGGTCTTGCCGTCCACGGTAGGCCGGAAACCGATATTGGTCATGGCCGAATAGGGTACCCTGTCCATCCAGATTCGTGTGGCATATACCCCGTCGGCGGGTATCAATTTGTCGGCATAATCGGGTTCGATATTGGCCGTCGGGAATCCGATGGTGCGCCCTCTTTTGTTGCCTTCCACCACTGTACCCATCAGGCCATATGGCCTGCCCAGAAATTGCGCCGCTGTCTCCACCAGATAATTATTAAGCGCATATCTGATTTTGGTAGAACTGATGGCAATGTCTTCCACTTCCTGCTTTCCGATTTGCTGTACCTCAAATCCAAATTCCTTTCCTGCAGTCATGAGGTAATCCATGTCTCCCTGGCGGTCTTTCCCGAAGCGATGGTCATAGCCGACGATTAACTTCCGGGTATGCAGCTTTTTTACCAGAATTTCCTCTGTAAACCGGATGTGCGAAAGCTTTGAAAATGAATGGGTAAAGGGCAATAT
>JBIKMV010000246.1:0-3874 GCA_044359055.1 Catalimonadaceae bacterium | reverse complement strand
GAGGTTTAAAATCTTCAAATGCATCCAGGGTGATACCATTTACCCTTTGAAGGTTGCGAAGGTTCTTATCTGTAATACCGTTCGCATCGAAAAAAGGATTCACCGAGCCATTAACCTCGAGTGAGGCCGGATTGCTGGTTTCTATCCCGTTTTGATCGTACCAGGTATCACCGTTGCGGAAACCTTTCACTACGAATTCATTGTAGTTGGTCCCATTGAAAGTATTGGCTGGCTTGTCTACATAGACAGCCCAGTCATCACCCACTCCGGAAGGCCGATTTTTTCCGGAGGCGCTGAAGAAGTCTCTGGCTGTAGTCAGGCGGGTGAAAGTATATTTATCTTTCAATACAGGCATATTGACATCGAAGGCATCCACACGCAAGCCTAGGCGAAGGATAAGGTCACCTATCTGAAAACGATCTTCAATAAATCCTGCATAATAAAGGGGCCGGAAAGCATCAACCGGGCGATTGATGGTATCAGTGAAAAAGTCAAAAAATGAAGTTCTCTTGGCCACATCCCCGTAGGCATTGAATCCTGACCAGGAAGTTACGCGGTTTACCCCGTTGTTATACAAATCCGAAACGCTGAAATCTCTCAAAGAAAAAGTATTGGGATTATAGCTGTCTATAAAAACCTCATCATCAATGGGAATTCCGTTCCTCCGTCTGAAATTAAAATCGAAGGTCGATTGTCCCTCCAGCCGGCCGCTTCCGTCAGGGTTAAGTGTGCTGTTTACAAATGGCGTTCTGTAAACAAAATTCACCTTTCTACCATCGTTGGGGTCACCCGGATTGCTGTAAATCTGACCGGTATCTACCCTTATGTTCTCGCCCAAAAATCCTGAAGAAAGGTGACCGTTCAGCTGTTGCCTGGCTCGGCCGAAAAGCGAGCCGCTGGTATTGAAATCACGGATAATTCTTTGCTCAAATTCAGCCCCGATTTTGATGGTGTGGTTTTTGATTTCAGCAGCTGCCTGAAAAGAAAGTCGGTACTGCTCATCGCGGTCACGGGAAAAGTTAACCTGACTTTTTCCCAAAGCAGGGTAAAAATAACCAAAATCATTGATTCCTCCACTTGTGGCTCCATTGAAAAATCCACCAAGATTGAATATCTGAAAATCATTCAGAATTGTATTTTCAGTAAATATCTGCCTGTTGACTGCAGACAAATCAGGATTCAGGCTCGATGGCTGAAAGGAAATCTGATAAGGCTCATTTTTGAGAACATAAAGATTCCCAGGGGTGGAAATAAAAGTAGTATCTTTCACAATAACATTGCCATTTTCATCCCGGTATTTGGATATCAAACTCCTTGGAGGTCCCTGTACTGGCCACAAGAGATCCCGCTTGTCTATATTGAACTTTCCAACATAATTATAATCGTTGAGACGCTCTCCGAACCTTGGGTCGAAAAAAGTCCTGTTTCTGCGTACAAAGTCCAGCTGAACCTGATAGTAAACATTCTTCAGCAGAGATCCTGTATCCTGAATTCCGGTATTGAAAGTCTGCCTGAAACGAACAAAGGCATTATAATTGTAATCTGAAGAATTGCCGTTGTTCGAAAAATTGAAAAGGTTCTGGTAACTGTTTGGCTCAGGGCTTTCCCCCGAATTGTCTTCATTGGGCCCCAGTTTTGACCTGGTCATGTTGAAGTTGCCCCCTACGGTTAGAAGGATATCATCCGAAGGCTGAAAATCCAGATTCAGATTGGATTGGAAAAGGGTACTTGCCATATTGGGCCGGGCAGAAATACGCTGAAACTGATCCGGTCCGAAGAAATTGGCCGTAGCAGAATAAGAGTCCCCGAATCGGGTAAGAGGAGTCCGCCGGAGTTGGTCGAGGGCAGCGTCGGTTGCCCTGTAGATAGGAAGAGCTGAGGGGTCTTCATCGGCATTGGATGTAAACTGAGCTGCTCCGAAGAAACCCAGAAGAGTCTTTCCTTCTGTAACCATGCCGTTGGGCAGGGTTTCTTTTTTCTTCAGGATGGGACCTGAACCATTGATGCCAGCAAAATTGTAATGCCATTTATCGAAAAGAGAAGATGTTTCGCCCTGCACACCGAATGATAATTTCTGTGCAGCAGACTTGGTGGTAATGGAAATGATACCACCAAGGGCATCGCCATATTGTGCAGGAATACCACCCGACACAATAGAAAGTTCTTCTATGGCTTCTGCCGGAGGAAGGTTGGTGCCAAACTGACGGATGCCGTTGATAAACACAGCGTTATCTGTAGTTCTCATTCCTTTGATGTTGACATTATTGTTATCATCGGCAGAAAACACATTGGCCTGAGTGGCCACCATGGAGTTCACATTACGGGTAGGAATTTTGGCAATCTGCTCAGAACTCAAACTTACCTTTTCGCCATTGTCTACACCGATAATGGGCTCTTTGTAAGCCTTAATCACTACCTCTTCTGTAGTTTTGGAAGAAGATGTAAGTTGAACATCCAGCTTTCTGGTTTGCTCGAAACCAATTTTTACATCATTTATTACTTCTTTCACATATCCCAATCCCAGGATTTCTACGGTGTAGGTACCGGGAGAGACAGGTGCAACGGAATAATTGCCGTCGAAATCGGCACTGGCACCACCTTTCAGGGCGCCACCGGAGAACAATTTAACCCCTGCAAAAGCAACAGGCTCTTTAGAGTCTTTATCGACAATTCTTCCGAAAAGCTTTCCGTTTTGGGCGTAAACAGCTGAAAACCCAAGGAATAGCGAGGCAAGCCCAAAGGCCAGCGCAACTTTTAATTTTTTAGACAATTCCAACTCGTAACAGTTTTTCGTTAGCGGTTTCATTTTATAAAGCGAGCAATATTAAGGCAAGGTTAACCTTTGACCAAAAAATATTGAGAGTTTACATCAGATTTGGACCGTACTTCACATTTTTCGGGTCGAAAAAATCCAGAATTTTTCCGGCAAGAACATGCGAAATTTTTTCATAAGACTCTAAAGACCAGCCCGCAACATGCGGGGTAAGCAACACATTTTCCATGGAAAACAGTTTACAGAAAACTTCAGGAAATTTCCCCTCCATTTTTTCAACCGGCTCGGTCTCGAAAACATCCAAACCAGCCGCAGAAAGCCAGCCATTTTCCAGCATCAGCTCCAGATCGGATGTTTTCACGATTTTACCCCGGGAGGTATTGATAAAAACCATGCCTTTCTTACATGATGATAGGAAAGTCTGGTCTATCCAGAACCGGGTTTCTGGGGTAAGCGGGATGTGAAGAGACAGAATATCAGATTCTTTCTGAAGGATTTCCAGACTGGTCCTTTCGGCATTTTCATCCGGCCATACTTCAAGATATTTGTCGTAAGCCAACACCCTGCAACCAAATGACTGAAGCCTTGCAGCTACCGCCCTTCCCATATTGCCATATCCCAAAAGGCCAACAGTTTTGCTGCGAAGCTCCGTTCCTCTGAATTTTTCCCGATCCCAGATTCCATTTCTTAAAGTCCTGTCCGCAGAGGCAATGCGGGAAAGCAGGCCAAGCATCATGCCAAGGGTATGTTCGGCTACGGCATCCGCATTTCCTTCAGCTGCATGGAGAAGAGAAACTCCATGCTCCGCCGCAGCTTCCTGATCAATGCCATCCAACCCTGCACCGGCCCTTCCGACGACCCGCAGGTTTACTGCCTTTTCAAAAAAAACGGATCCAAGGAAAAATTTGCTTCTGACTATCATAGCTTCAAATGCTGAAATAACGGAAATAACCTCAGACTCCTGAATTCCAGGCCGGTAATGAATGTCAAAACCTTTGTCAGACAACATATCCATCAAAACCGGATGGACATCATCTGCTATCAGGATTCTTATTGGCACAGACAAATGAAGCGGTGAAATGGTTGTAAGAACAGAAGAAA
>JBIKMV010000063.1:0-13720 GCA_044359055.1 Catalimonadaceae bacterium | reverse complement strand
GCATCCAGAAAGTGCCAGTAGGTGGTGCAGAGTTCAATACCCAGAAGATTCTTTGAATGAACCTTGTATTGAAATGAACGGCCTGTTACCACAAAAACAAAAATTATGGCCGATATGAGGTGAAGGGCATGCAGGCCCACCAGTACATACAAAAAAGAACCGGCTACATTGCTGCTCGCAAAATATACATTGATTTGTACCAGATAAACCCATGAATACCATTGGGTTACCAAAAAGCCAATGCCCAAAAGTGCCGTAATAATCATCCAACCTCTCACTTGCTCGAGGTTGTCTTTTTTGGCCTGAATAAATGCAATGTGATGGGTTACGGAGCTGACCAGGATGATGATGGTAGATACCCAAAAAATGGGAGGCAGCTCAAAATCCACCCAATTGCCCTCGGCCTTTCTGACGATGTAGGCAGAGGTAAGGCTGGCAAAAATCATCACCACGCTGAGCAAAAAAAGCCAGGTGCTGAACTTGATGGGATTCATGCCCAGGGTGGGCTGTGCCACATCAGACTCTTGTTCCCAAATGGGTACTTTTTGTGAACTCATATTTTATCGATGGCTAAAAGCAGTTGAACAACAGGGAGATAAATAAAAGAAAAAAACATCACCCATTTGGCCGAGCGGTTGCTCAGCTTTCGGAGGTGAAGCAGGGTGACCAGCAAAAATCCGAAACCCAGAGCGGTGGCAAAGGCAAAATACCAAAGCCCGGTCAGCTGCAGAAAAACGGGAAACAGGGACACCAACACCAGGGCTACGGTGTAGATAAAAATGTAATAGGCCGCATAGGCATCCTTGCCCCTGCCAAAAGGCAGCAACCGGAATCCGGCTTTCTGGTAATCGTCATCCAGCACCCAGGCAATGGCCCAGAAATGGGGAAACTGCCAGAAAAATTGGATGGCAAACAGCAGCAGATAGTCGGGAAAAATTTGGCCGGAGGCAGCCACACAACCCACCAGCACAGGCAATGCCCCGGGAAAAGCCCCCACCAGCACGGCAAGCGGACTCCGTGATTTCAGCGGGGTGTACACAAATACATACAGCACAAAAGAAATAAACGACAATCCAGCCGCCAAAGGATTGAACATTAAGGTTAAACCAAGAAGTCCGGCAAATAGGAGAACAGAACCGTATATGGCCGACTGACGGGGAAAAAGCAACTCAGAAGGCAGAGGGCGGCCTTTTGTCCGGTCCATTTTGGCATCAAGTTCTTTTTCAATCACCTGGTTGAAGGCATTGGCAGCGCCCGTAATGAGGAAACCTAAGACACCCAACCACAAAAGATCGGCAACAGCAGCCTGATCTTCTACAGCATACATGTAAGACAAGAGGGTGGATATGACCACCAACATACTCAGTCTGGGTTTCAGTAAGGTCCAATAAGCAGACATAGCGGCAGAGGGAAGTGTTCTGGTTTCAACCAATGGCATTTCTTGTAGGATGGGCAAAGCGCAGCAACAAAAGAAGCCAGCACTGACTGCATACTATGGCAAAACCAAAAAGGAGATGCAAGGGTTGAACCAAAGCAGGAAATCCAAAGTAAATCAGAATGATACCCGAAAGAACCAGCGAAAGCCCAAGAAGAAAAGGATAAAACACATAGCGTACCTGAGCGGCAGCCAGATGTCTTCCCAAATGAAAAATCTGATACCCCATTAAAAACAGTGCCAGCACTGAAAAACTCCGGTGAAACAGAAACTTCCAGTTGAGTGCATCGGCATAAGCAAAACGATTTTCGTAGGCAAACTGTTTAAACAAAACATCCACCTGCGACCTGACCTCTGTACCCAGAAAAAACTGGATCAGCAATATTCCGGAGACCCACCATACCAGATTGGAATGGGAAAGACCAAAGGCGCTTTCATGCCGCAATTGCGAAAAAAACAAAGAAAGCAGCAAGCTCAAGGCAATCAGCAAAGCCACCAGGAGGTGTAGGGTGATGATAACGGGCCGCAGATCCGTAGAAACTACAACAGAGCCCAACCATCCCTGAAATACAACCAGCACAAAAGAAAGGGCACTGAAAATCCTTGCCCTTGCTGCAAGCCGGCTAAAAAAGGAAAAGCCAAACTGAATCAAAATGGCAAAGCCAATGAGCACACCAAGAAGCCGGTTTAGATACTCGGTCCAGGTCTTCACCGGGTTGAAGACCAAAGACCCGTCTTTGGAAGACAGAGGATTGGTCCAATATTCTGCAGGAACCTGCTCGGCACTTGTAGGGGGTATCCAGGAACCGAAACACCTGGGCCAGTCCGGACAGCCCATGCCGGCTCCCGTACTTCGTACCACACCTCCAATGAGGACGAGAAAAAGGACCAAAAAGAAGGAGGCCCTTACGGACCTCCTGAAGTATGTTAGCCTTGCGTTGGTATCAGGCATTCTGACTTGCCGGGATTTCCTCTTCTACCAGATCGGCTTCACCTTCCAGATTGGAAGAAGCAGTTTGTGCAAAAGGAACCGTCTGCATAATGAAATCTTCTTCAGCACCGGGCTTGCTGTAGTCATATGGCCAACGATATACATGCGGAATTTCGCCGGGCCAGTTGCCGTGCTTGGGATGAATGGGGGTAGTCCATTCCAGGGTATTGGCCCTCCAGGGATTGGCAGGAGCCCTTCTTCCTCTGAAAATGCTGTAGAAGAAGTTGAATACAAAGATAAACTGAGCAGAGAAGGTAATGATGGCAGCCGTAGAAACAAAGGAATTCAGATCACCAAAGGATTTGAAAGCATCGTAGCTGGTAAAGGAATAATACCTTCTGGGGAAACCGGCGATACCCGTATAGTGCATAGGGAAAAACACACAGTAAATTCCCACAAAAGTAATCCAGAAGTGCACATACCCCAGTTTCTCGTTCAGCATGCGGCCAAACATCTTGGGGAACCAGTGATAAACGCCGGCCACCATTCCGAAGAAGGAAGCAGAACCCATCACCAGGTGAAAGTGCGCTACCACAAAGTAGGTATCGTGCAATTGAATGTCAATGGCCGAATTGCCAAGGGCAACACCTGTCAAACCACCGGAGATAAAGAAAGATACAAGACCAATGGAAAAGAGCATTGCAGGTGTAAACACAATATTACCCTTCCACAATGTGGTGATGTAGTTGAACGCTTTCACCGCAGAGGGCACAGCGATAATCAGCGTAAGGAACATAAAAATGGATCCGAGGAAAGGATTCATACCCGTTACAAACATGTGGTGTGCCCACACAATGAAAGAAAGCAGGGTAATGGCCATAATGGAACCAATCATGGCCTTGTAACCAAAGATGGGCTTTCTGGAATTTACTGCTATGATTTCGGAAGTGATACCGAGAGCAGGAAGAAGCACGATGTATACTTCGGGGTGGCCCAGAAACCAAAACAAATGCTGGAATAAAATAGCCGAACCGCCGGTGTGGTGCAGCGCCTCTCCGTTGATATAAATTTCAGACAGGTAGAAAGAAGTGCCGAAGCTTCTGTCAAAAATAAGCAAAAGCGCAGCAGAGAAGAGCACAGGGAATGATAGAATCCCGATGATGGCGGTAAAGAAAAAGGCCCAAATGGTCAATGGCAATCGGGTGAAAGTCATGCCTTTGGTCCGCATGTTGATGACGGTGGACACATAGTTAATGCTACCCAAAAGCGACGAAACAATGAACAATGCCATGGAAACAAGCCACATAGTCATACCCATTCCGGAACCTGGTGAAGCCTGCGGCAAAGCACTTAGCGGCGGATAGATAACCCAACCCCCGGCGGCAGGTCCGGTCTCGATGAAAAGGGACCACAACATGATAACCGAACTGGCAAAGAAAAACCAGTAAGACAGCATGTTAAGAAATCCGGAGGCCATATCCCTTGCTCCTACCTGTAGAGGAATTAGGAAATTGGAGAATGTACCACTAAGACCGGCAGTAAGCACAAAGAAAACCATGATGGTTCCATGCATGGTTACCATGGCGAGATAAAATTCAGGATTCAGTTTGCCGTTTTCAATCCATCCGCCCAAAATCGGCTTCAGGAACGACATGTCCATATCCGGAAACCCGAGCTGAAGCCGGAAAAGTGAAGACAAAGAACCCCCCAGAATAGCCCAGAAAATACCACTGAGCAGGAATTGCTTGGCGATAACTTTGTGATCCTGAGAAAAAATATACTTGGTCAGGAAGGTTTCTTCATGATGCTCGTGATCATCATGGTGTTCATGGCCATGGCCATGAACTTCAAGATTTTGGTTGTGCGGATGAACTAGGCTTTCCATAGAAAATCAAAAAGTTTTAGCGAATGCGTGTTGAATATTTTTTAAAGAAACCGAGGACAGGGTAGTTTGTTTGCGATTTTCATCTATGGCTTTTTCTGCAAGTCTCTTCATGTTATCGGGAACCTTTTTGAGGTAGTCCGGATTCTTGGCCAGAAAACTTTGCTGGCTGCTGAACCAGGCATCGTACTCATCCTGTTCTTGCACGACCAGAGGCATCCGCATTCCGAAATGGCCACGGCCGCACACTTCAGTACATGCGATTTCATAGGTAAAATCAGGTTTACCCAATTCGGTGCGCATCTGTGCGGTGGTTTTGGTGGGAACAAACCAGAACTTTGTAGGCATACCCGGAACCGCATCCATCTTCACCCGGAAGTGGGGTGCAAAAACAGAATGCAGAACATCCCTTGCCCGGATTTTAAACAAAATGGGTTTGTTGACCGGAAGGTGAACTTCACCGGCCATGAAATCATCAAAGGAATTTTTATCAGAAAAGTCAATACCGACTCCGTTCAGCTCATCAATTTTTCTGAAGTTGTGCTTGCCGAGCTCAAGGTCTTTTCCGGGATAGCGCACCATCCAGTTGAACTGTTTTCCGACCAACTCTACCACAACGGCATCCGAGGGAGCTTCCTTGGTAATATCGCTCCACACTTTCCAGCCTGAAATAACGAGAAGCGCAAGCACAATGGCCGGAATGACGGTCCAGATAAATTCCAGACGGTGATTAACCGGATAGAACAATGCCTTCCGTTTTTCACTAAACTGGTATGCAAAGGGGAAGAAAAACAACAATAGGTGTGTAGCAATAAAAACAACCGTAATCACGGCCATCGTAATCCAGAAGAGCTGGTCTGTTTTTACTCCGTGAATCGAGCTGGACTCGGGCAGATAATTTTCGGTTGAGGTCCACGACAACCAGATAAATCCAATCAAACCCAATACAAAGAAAACCGGGAAAAGGATCGCATTGACCTTGTTGCTCATGCCGGCTCTTTTCTGGCTGGATTTGGTAAAGACATCGATGAGCACCTGGGCTCTTACCAGAAGGCCAACTACGACCAGAAGAAGAAGAAGGGCTGCAATAATGAGATAAAACATATTCCTGATTCAGTTTTAAAAAGTTAAATGTCGTGATGCAATGATTCCTGAAGCATGGGGTGATTTTTTGCCAGCAAGCCCGCTTTCGCAATCTGCGTGCTCACCGTGTAGATAAATCCGCATGCAAAAATCAAAAGGGTACCGAACTCCAGAGGTCCGAAATTGCTTGTTCCCTTTGTTACGCCGGGCATAATCATAAGGTAAAAATCCAGCCAGTGTCCCGCAAGAATACCGATGGCGGCAATTTTAAGGAAAATGGTATGGCGTTTGGCATCCCTTGTCATTAGAAACAGGAAAGGAAACAAAAAGTTTATAATCAGATTGCCGAAAAACAAAAGTCTGTAGTGACCGTCGTACATGTGCATCCTTTCCTTGAAATAGATGATTTCTTCAGGAATATTGGCATAGTAAATCAGCAGAAACTGAGAAACCCACAGGTAGGTCCAGAATACGGAGAAGGCAAACATAAATTTGCCCAGGTCGTGCAGGTGATTCTGATTTACAAAGGGAAGCAACCCTTTTTCTTTCAGCAGGATAACAGTCAGGGTAACGGTAGCTAGGCCCGAAACCCACCATGATGCAAAATGATACCAACCAAATAGGGTACTGTACCAGTGTGGATTGATGGACATGGTCCAGTCCCAGGCACAAACAGAGGTTGAAACTCCGAATATGATAAGAAAGGCCGCTGAAATATTGATGGACTTATTGTATAAATTCAAACCGCCGAGCTCATCTTCTTTCAATGAATACGACCGCAATGTTCTCCAAATCAGATACCAGAGGGTAAAAAAGGCAACCATTCTAATCAGGAAGAAAGGCGTATTTAGAAAACCACTTTTCCCTTTCAGGATTTCGTCGTGCTCCACCACATCATGATGGGTCCAGTGAAAAATATCATGGCCGCCCAAAAGAAAAGTAATCAACATTACGGAAAAGGTTATGGGCAAAAAGGACCCGAATGCCTCGGGAATTCTTTTGATGGTAACAGACCATCCCGCCCATGCCACATACTGAACAGCGATAAAAAATACTCCTATCAGGGATATTCCAGTGAAGAACAAAGCATTGTGCCAGATTACAGCATACAAACGGGCTGTCCATGAAACAGCATGTCCACCGCCATGGCCATGTCCGGCAGCATGACCGGCACCGTGGGCAGCTTCATGGCTTCCGCCAGTCATGAGCATTACGAGACCGATGACAAATAAAGCCACTCCCACAAAAAGCCAGGTAAGCACCCTCTTCTTTGCTTCGGGTGTAAATTCGTATTTCTCGTCTAAATTATATTGAACCGTGTTGTGCGCTCCCATTTGAATTATTGCGGTGTATTGCCCAGAGATTTAACAAAATGAACGATTTTCCAGCGCTCGTCAGGATTGACCTGAGAACCGTGGGGCCACATACGGCCTTTACCGTGGGTGATGACATGGAAAATATGGCCGTCGCTAACCACTTTGGCTTTGGCTACAAGGTTGGCAACACCTTTGTACTGATCGGCCACTTTTCCATCACCAAGTCCACCCTCGCCATGACAAGACTGGCAGTACCTTCCGTACAATACTTTTCCTTCTTCCACCACCTTTTCAGAGGAGGGAATAGGATTGGATAAAGTCCTTGCAGCGTAGTCAAGACTGTCTGCAGGAATATCGTACAGATACAGTTTCTGAGCCAGTGAGCCCTTAACCATACCGGCATACTGCCGGCGTGCAATGGTACCTTTTGCCGGAATCCGCTGATTCTGGCCACTCGGATTTACCGCTATGGTGTTGAAATACTCGGAACTGGTATCTGTGACCTGCGAGTAGGGTTCGAAAGGTATGGAATGATACATCTGAGCGGCGAATTCCATTCCGGGGTCATTTGGATTCTGGCTACAGGAGAACAGCAGCGAAGCAGTTCCGAGAGCCAATACCGTTGTAAACAATTTCATGAATCAGTGCTTTTCGACGATGTCTTTAAAGTTAACCTCTGATGCACCGGAGGCTTTAACCATTTCGGTAAGCTGGTCCACCGTGAATTGATTGTTTTTCTCGAGATCAAACACCAGTACGAATTTATCGTCGGAGCTTCTCGGATCGAAAACTGTTTTCTGTGAGCCTGGTCCCAGACCTGAGGATAGAAGGAATGTCCCCACCATACCCAATGCGGCAAAAAGAACGGTAAGTTCAAAACTAACCGGAATAAAAGAAGGAAAAGCCAGGTGAGGCTTGCCACCAATGTTCATGGGCCAGTCCCATCCCAGAGTAAGGGTCTGCAGCGAAATGGCGCAGGTAGTACCGGTAGCCCCGAAAATAAAGGCTGCCTGAGGAAGCCGGCTTCTCTTGATTCCAAGGGCCGGATCTATGCCATGCACCGGAAATGGGGTAAATGCATCCAAAATTTTGGCTCCTTTTTCCCGGAGTGACTTGATGGCGTGCAAAAGCACATCATCATCGTCATAAACACCAATTAAATAACTTTTTACTTCAGACATGGTATCTATTAATGCTGTGAAACGGACTGCTTTACGGATGAAGAGGATGTTTTGTCTGCCTGACCTGTCTGCACATCACCTGAACTTTTCAGTACGGCTTTTACTTCGGCCATATTGATAACAGGCAGGAACTTTGAAAACAAAAGGAAAAGGGTAAAAAATAAGCCGAATGAGTTGGCGTAATCCCCTATATCAAACCAAGTCGGGGTAAAATAGGCCCAACTCGACGGTATATAATCCCTGTGCAGTGAAGTAACAATGATTACAAACCGCTCAAACCACATACCGATATTTACAATAATAGACAAAACGAAAGTTGCGACAAGGCTCCTCCTGATGGAACGAATCCAGAAAAGCTGAGGGGAAATCACATTGCAGGTCATCATGGCCCAGTAAGACCACCAGTAAGGACCGGTTGCCCTGTTGATAAAGGCATACCCCTCATATTCTACCCCTGAATACCAGGCAATGAAAAACTCGGTGATGTACGCAACTCCCACAATGGAACCTGTAAGGGTGATAACCTTGTTCATAGACTCCACATGGGCCAGGGTAATGTAATCTTCCAGCTTAAATACCTTCCGGGTAATCAGCATAAGGGTGAGTACCATGGCGAATCCGGAGAAAATAGCCCCTGCAACGAAGTAAGGCGGGAAAATGGTAGTATGCCAGCCGGGTACCAGTGAAGTGGCAAAGTCAAAACTTACAATGGTGTGAACGGAAAGTACCAGCGGAGTGGACAAGCCGGCCAGAACCAGAGAAACTGCCTCAAAACGGGACCAGTCTTTGGCTGAACCATTCCAGCCGAAAGCCATTATGCCATAAATAAGACGGGAAATTTTATTGGTTGCCCTGTCGCGGATGGTGGCCAAATCGGGAATCAAACCGATATACCAGAATACAACCGATACAGTAAAATAGGTAGATATGGCAAAAACGTCCCACACGAGTGGAGAGTTGAAATTCACCCAAAGAGTACCATAAGTATTACCCAAAGGCAGAGCCCAGTGGGCCAGCCATGGACGACCCATGTGAAGCAAAATGAAAGAAGCTGCACACAATACCGCAAAAATGGTCATGGCCTCTGCAGCCCGGTTAATGGAAGTTCTCCATTTCTGGCGGAAGAGAAGCAAAATTGCTGAAATCAGAGTTCCGGCGTGGCCGATACCTATCCACCATACAAAGTTGGTAATATCCCAGGCCCAGCCTACGGTTTTATTTAAGCCCCAAACGCCTAATCCGACAAACCAGGTAACCATTACGCAATAGATTCCAACTCCCAGCAAAAGCAGGGAAAGGGTGAAGGCGATGATCCAGCTCTTGGATGGCCGGCCCTCCACCTGACGGCAGATGTCATTGGTTATGTCGGCCAGAGTTTTTCCCCCTAAAATGAGGGGCTCCCTTACTGATGATGTTACATTCATTTTTCTGAGACTATGCTTTATTTCTTACTTTAGACAAATACACAACGGAAGGCCTTGTGCTGATTTCTTCCAGAAGCGTGTAGGCTCTTCCTTCTCCGTGCTCAGCAAGCAAACGAGAAATTTCACTGTTCTTATCAGACACATCCCCGAAAGTGATGGCGCCCGAAGGACAGGCCTGAGCACAGGCTACATTGATTTCTCCGTCTACAGGTCTTCTGCTTTCTTTCTTGGCATAAAGTTTTCCTTCCTGAATCCGCTGCACGCACATGGTACATTTTTCCATCACCCCTCTGGCCCTTACGGTTACATCGGGATTGAGAACCATCTTACCCAGATTGTTGTTGACATTAAAGTCGAATTCGCTGTTCTCGGGATAGCTGAACCAGTTGAATCTCCGAACTTTATACGGACAGTTGTTGGCGCAGTAGCGGGTACCGATGCAGCGGTTGTAGGCCATCTGATTGAGCCCCTCGGTGCTGTGGGTGGTTGCCGCCACAGGACATACGGTTTCGCAGGGGGCGTTGTTGCAGTGCTGGCACATCATAGGCTGGAAGGTAACTTCCGGATCATCGGATGCCATTTCCATCTGACGGTACATATCCAGCGTTCCGACTCCTTCTTTCTCCGCCTTTTGCTTGCTCATATCGGTGGAGTAATACCGGTCGATACGAATCCAGTGCATTTCGCGGCGGTTCAGGACCTCCTGCTTTCCTACTACCGGAACATTGTTTTCAGCATTACATGCTACCACACAGGCTCCGCAGCCGAAGCAGGTGTTCATATCTACCACCATGCCCCACATATGGTTGGGCCGCTTGTTGGGACCCACCGCATTGGGATTGGGATAGCCCTCCAGTTTGTCTTTCTGACCGTTGGCTTTGGCCTCTTCGTCATTATACCAGAGTGAATACTGGTTGGCCGGCTCCTCGCCGTTGGGAGTGGTAATGAGGGGATAAAAGCGACCATCTTTCTGGTCTTTGCTGTATCTTTCCAGGGTAGTTTCCTGTACAACTTTTCTGCCCATCACCGTGTGGTGGGTTTGAACATGGGCAACCTGATGGCTTTCGCCGGCAACTTCAATACTGGCTCCGGCAGAGAAATACCGCAGTCCCTCTGAAGAAACAGAAATCAGTGGACAGGCATGGGCACCAATGTCTTTTCCTGTCTTACCGGTTTCGGCACGGCCGTACCCCAGAGCAATGCCCAGCGTCTGACCGTTTTGACCGGGTTGTACAATGGCCGGAAGGGTGATGGTTTTACCTCCTGCTTTGAGGTTTATTTTTACAGTTTTTCCTTCTTTTACAGATATGCCTTTCTCTTTGGCAAGAGACATGGGAATGGTCAGGTAATTTTCCCAGCAGGCCCGTGTTACCGGATCAGGGAATTCCTGTAGCCAGGGATTGTTTGCCTGAGAACCGGTACCCATACCTACTTTTTCGTAAACAACCAGTTCAAAACCAGAACCGCCCTGGGCAGATGCCGCAATGCCGGCTGCCACACCCGAAAGATTCACATTGACCTGGGGTTCTGGCAAGCTGACCATAACCGGAGCAGGGGCAGAAGCCGCCAGAGAATCCTGTGATGCTGACCCTGACGACTCAGCTTTTCTGGGATTCTGACCGTTGACCTCAAATATTCCGTCATGAAGACTGTAATTCCAGAAATCCTTGAAGGTATTGTATCCGAATTTTTGTGAAGGATACATATTGGCTTTCCAATATCCCTTAACAAAATCATAGTAAGATTCTGTCTGACCGGCCCAGACAAGCAGCGATTCTTCGGCCTGACGGGTTTTGAAAATCGGGGTAATAGCCGGCTGTACCAATGAAAAATACCCCTTTTTGGGTTCGGCATCGCCCCATGATTCAAGAAAATAATGGTTTGGTGCTACAAACTGACAAGCCGCAGATGTTTCATCGGGTGCATAAGCAAAGGACAAGCTCAGATCGGCCTTGGATAGGTTTGATTTTATTTCGGCACCCTTCGGAAAATCATAAACCGGATTGCAGTTCATGAAAAGCACCCCACCGGCCTGACCGTTTTTAAGGGTTTCAGCAAACTGTAACATTTCTGCATCATTGCCTTTCTTCAGAAGGGAAGGAGATGCAAAAGAGAGGGTATTGCCGATATTTTTCAGCATCACATTGAGCTGAAGAACCAGTTTCTGAATGTTCTTGTCATTGGATCCATCCACCACGAGCGAACTTCCCTGATGGGCAACCAGATCTTTGGCAGCTTTGTCGACAAAGCGGTTATTCTTAGATTTGGGTACCCCGTCAATACCGGGCTGACCAAGAAGGGCGGCTACTGCATTATACAATTCGGCAGCAATAAGGCCAGATTCAGATGGCTTCACAGAGGTTCTGTAATCGGCATTGGCACCGGTAAGTGACATCAGAGATTCAAACACATAAAGGCGGGACATCTCTTTGTTCTGAGGGCCGACCCTTCTGGTTTTGGCAAACTGATGGCTATATTCTGTGGGTGAAATCCAGGTACCCAGAAAATCGGCACCAAGACTCACAATGGTTTTGGCTTTAGAAAAATCATAGCCGGGCAGCACCCTTTGTCCGGTGCTCTCGGCCACAGCATCCAGAAGACCCTGAGCAGAGTAGGTATCGTACTGCACATACTTTACATTTCCGAAAGCAGCCGAAAATCTGGAAATGGCAGCACCGGAGCTGGGGCTGATGTTGGTATTGGAAATGAGGTAAAGGGTCTTTCCGGAAGCTTTTATGGCCTCCAGTTTTTGTTTTACCTCCTCATCCAGAGCCGCCCACTCCAGCTTTTGATTGCCTTTTCCGGGGCCTTTGTACCGGTTGTTGTCGTATAGGCCCAGTACGGAGGCCTGTGTCTTTACACTGGTACCGCCTTTTGTGAGAGAAGAAAGTTTATTTCCTTCGATTTTAATAGGCCTTCCTTCCCTAGTCTTAACGAGAACGGAGCAATAATCTCCTCCATCAAAAAAAGTTGAGGCATAATAATTGGCTATACCGGGGTCGTATTCTTCCGGTTTGTTCAGCAAGGGAATGGCATGTTTTACCGGGGCCTCGCAGGCAGCGAGCGATACCGCAGCAATTCCGAAGCCCATGGCCTTAAGGAAATCTCTTCTGTCGGCCAGCAAAGATTTTTCTTCTTCGCCCGGCATGTTAAACTCAGATTCAGCATTCTTGACAAACTCCAGATCGTTTGTCAATTCTTCATAGCCTCTCCAATAAATCTTTTCGTTGTTAATGCTCATCGCAAATGAATGATGCCTGATTGAATGAAATTAATAATGACACTTAGAACACTCCAATCCCCCTATGTCTTCCACTTTCATGGTTTTCTTTCCATAGTTGGCCTGATGGATTTCCACCATTTTGTCGTAATAGGCGTTGCCTTCAGATTTTACCACTGTCTCGCGGTGGCAGTTGATACACCAGCCCATGGTTAGGGGCGAATATTGCTGCACCACTTCCATTTCCTTCACCGGACCATGGCACTTTTCGCATTCAAGACCACCTACCTTCACATGCTGTGCATGATTGAAATATGCCAGGTCCGGAAGGTTGTGTATCCTTACCCATTTGATTGGGGTATTGGTTTCTACTGCTTTCCAGATTTTCTTGATTTCTGGCGACTCCTGCTTGATTACATTGTGGCAGTTCATACAAATGTTGGCTGCAGGAATGGTTGCCGACTTGCCTTTGTTCACGCCTGTATGGCAATAGTTGCAATCAATTTCATACATACCGGCATGCAGCTTGTGTGAAAAGGCAATGGGCTGATCGGGGGCGTATCCCTGCTGAATTCCGATGGAGTAGGTCTTGTCGAATACTACTTTGATTATCAGAACAACAAAAATGAAGGCCACCACACCTTTAAATAAAGGATGACTGAAAAGGGTGCTCCAATGAATGCTGCCCTCAATTTGCTCTACATCATCTTCGCTGAGTTCATCTTTCTTTTGCTCAAGCAGGCGGGTCATCAGGTTTATGACAACCAGAAGGAGCAGAATAACTATGGTAAGGGTAACAATCAGAATGCCGATAACAGGTGCAAGCATTCCGCCATCCCCTTCATCTCCGGATTTGGCTTCTGCCGCTCCCGCAGCTGTGGCTCCTGGTGCAGCGGCTACAGTTGGATTTTCACTTTCTCTTACAATCCAAGCAATTACATTGTCAATGTCGCCATCAGATAGGAAGTCATGGTTGGGCATGTACTGCTTGTATTTATCATACAGCCCTTTTGCGTAGGCGTTGCCTCCGTCTATAACCTTCTGGGGATATTTGATGAAATTGGCCATGGCTGCCTTGTTGGGCCAGCGCTTGTGGGCATCCTTCAGAGCAGGACCCACCACCACATCGTTGATGGCATGGCACTGCTTACAGTTTGCCTTGAAAATGGCTTCTCCGGCAGCAGGATCACCTCCTCCAGAGGGTGCAGGAGCGGCCGCTACAGTAGCAGGACCGGCAGCTGAAGTGGA
>JBIKMV010000062.1:0-13773 GCA_044359055.1 Catalimonadaceae bacterium | reverse complement strand
GCGCAGCGGTGATGTCCGTCGGCAATATACAAACGGGGCATGCGCGCAAAATCTTCCCTGATCTGTCGGATTGCCTCTTCTGATGTGATCTTCCAGAGAGAATGGCTGCGGCCAAGGGAATCTGTGAAATGGGTTTCCTCTGCTCCCCCTCTGATGTTAGCGGCAAGCGTATCCAAAGAATCCGGAAGGCTTGCCGTAAGCAAAACGGGCTCGGCCACAACCTGCAGAAGTTTGATATGTGCGGCTATTTTGCTTTCCTTATCCCGGAGAGTCTTTTCATGTTTCAGGATTCTGCCTTCTTCATAGTCAAGGGCAGAGATTCCAAGAATCCAGCCTTCGAAACTTGTCCCATCGGGCAATTGCTGAAGGTAATACCAACATGCCAATTCCTGTTCCCGAAGCGATTTTCGCTCCTGCAGACCCCGGAAATGGCTCAGGCAAGCCTCCATAAATTCAGGGCTTTCTGGTACCAGTCCGGGTTCCTTAAACCGGGGCTTTACCACCGGCAGATAGGATTCGGGATCAAGGGCAAGAGCAAAAAGGTCGGGCGATTGCGAAGTAAAAGCAATCCGTCCTGCCAGTTCCGGAGCCGGTGTGTAGGTTAGGATGGGAAATGCCCTCATGCCTTGTGGCTGAAGTGAGAAATTATTTTTTGCGCCAGTTCGGTACCCACTCGATTCTGGGCCTCAAGGGTACTGGCACCAATATGGGGCGTATGCGAAACTCTGGGGTGCCGAAGCAAACGGTTGTCTTTGGGGGGTTCCGACTCAAAAACATCCAGTGCTGCAAAGGCAATATGTCCTAAGTTCAACTGCTCCAGCAGGGCTTCTTCATTAACCACTCCTCCTCTTGCACAATTCACAAGACAAGCCCCTGATTTCATGCGCAGAAGTTCTGCCTTGCCGATAACCTCCTGTGAGCCGGGGGTGTGAACCGAAACATAATCAGCATTGGCAAGGAGCGTTTCCATACCCATGCTTCGGATTTCAACTTTTACCGGGGGGATGAAAAGCTCGGGATGAAAAGCGAGCTCCAGACTGAATTTCTGGCTTTTTATATCATAAACCAAAACCTGCATGCCCAGTCCAATGGCCATGCGGGCCAATTCCTGGCCTATGCGGCCAAAGCCAATGATGCCCAGCTTTTTACCCCTGAGTTCAACTCCACCTGAGGCAAGTTTTTTCAATGCATTGAAGTCTTCCATACCCCTCTCCGGCATCATGCGGTGACAAACCGGCAGATAGCGGGCCATGGAAAACAGGTGTGCCATAACAAGTTCTGCCACCGATCTGCTCCCGGCTTCAGGCGTGTGCACCACAGGAATACCCAGTTCTTCAGCGCGTTTGGTATCTATATTTTCGAGGCCCACGCCGGCCCGGCCAATCAGTTTCAGATTGGATGATTCCAGCACCTGCGCATTCACTTTGGTAGCACTGCGCACAATCAGGATGTCATAAGCAGAGATTCCGGTTATGAGGTCTTCCTGAGAAATTTTGTCTGTAAATATTTCGAAGCCTGCCGCCTCCAGCATTTTCCTGCCGGAAGCATCCAGACCGTCGTTGGCAAGGATTTTCATATTCAGGCGAAGGTTTCCATTACATTGATAAGAGCCTGTACACTTTCTGCCGGAAGCGCATTGTACAAAGAAGCACGGTAACCGCCAACGCTTCGGTGTCCTTTTATACCTGAAATACCGGCTTCCCTGCAGGCAGCTTCAAACCGGGTTTCGAGGGCGGGATTTTCCTCTTTGAACACGAAGCAAACATTCATGGGGCTCCGGTCTTCTCTGGCCGTAGTACCTTTGAAAAAAGGGCTTCTGTCTATGGCCTCATACAGCATTACAGCTTTCTCAGTATTGCGCTTTTCCATGCCGGCCACGCCACCGTTTTCTTTTATCCAGCGCAGGTTGTACAAACACACCAATATCGGAAAAACGGGTGGAGTATTGTGCATACTGCCTTTTTTGGCGTGCACTTCATAATCGAGCATGGTAGGAATATGGCGGTTTTTCACCTTGCGGCCGTACATGGATTTGTTCAGCATCACCACCGTAACTCCGGCCGGACCGAGGTTTTTCTGTGCCCCTGCATAAATGAGGGAAAACCGGTAGAAATCCAGTTGTCTGGAAAAAATGTCTGAGGACATATCGCAGATGAGTGGCACCGGAGAATCCGGAAATGCCTTCATCTGGGTCCCGAAAATGGTATTGTTGGATGTGCAGTGAAAATAATCTGCATGAGCCGGAATGAAATAGTCTTTCGGAATGTAGCTGAAATTCCGGTCTTCAGATGAAGCCAGCACCCGGACCTCGCCGTAGCCTTTTGCCTCTTTGATGGCTTCTGTAGCCCAGGTGCCTGTTTTGGTGTAGGCAGAAAAATTTCCGAGAAAATTATGGGGAATTTGAAAAAACTGTGTGCTCGCTCCGCCCTGAAGCAGCAGAACATCATAGTCGTCCCCCAGACCGGCGAGTTCCCGGATGAGCGAAAGAGTTTCGTCTACCACAGATTCAAACTCCCGGCTTCGGTGCGAAATTTCCAAAATGCTCAGACCGGTACCTGAAAATTCCCGGATGGCGTCTGCGGCCTGGCGCAAAACCTCCGTTGCCAGAATGGAAGGGCCGGCAGAAAAATTATGCATGTGCATGGCTAAATTGGTTGTATTAGGTCTGCAATGTTAGCCAATCGGACAGGGTCTGCCAAAAAGAGCTTTTCAGTGTCCGGGGAAAATCTGCCTGAGAATTCGCCAAAAACGACCTGAAACAATATGGTATCGGGTCTTTCAGACCTTCGGCAATTCATGCGAATCTGTCCGCCGTTTTCAAATGGAAATAAGCAAATCATACCGATGGAAGCCGGATTCTCCCATTCTCATTCCCTGCGGCCGGTTAAAAAAAATTTCAGGCCTTTTCTTCCAGTTTAAAACCTTTTGTCAAAATTTGTTTACTTTTGCAAAAGAAATGGTCCCGTAGCTTAATTGGATAGAGCATCTGACTACGGATCAGAAGGTTAGGAGTTCGACTCTCTTCGGGATCACTAAAAAGAAACTTAAACAAGAATCTACGCATAAGGAAGCACCTCTACATTAAAAGTAGAAAATTTATGAATTGAAACTTTACGTTTTCTCAATTAAGCGTAAATTCAATGAAAACGAAGCATGCTTCCACCGACTCCGAACTGATCGGGTCCTTCCTTGACGGGAACATCAAGTCATTTGAAATACTTGTAAAGCGGTATCAAAACCGCGTTTACTCCACAGCCATGCTCGTGGTCCGGGACCGATATGTGGCCGAAGACATTGTGCAGGACACTTATCTGAAATTTTATCAGGTGCTATCCGAAAACCGGTATGTACACGATGAAAAAACCGGTGCCTATCTGGTGCGCATTTCGCATAATCTGGCCATTGACCATGTGCGTCGTCTGAGCCGGAATCCGGTGATAACCACTGTTGACGGGAAAAATATTTTCGAAATTTTAAATATCGGAAAAGAAATTTCGTTCGATGAATTTGACAAAGACAAAGAAAAGGAAAAATTGAAATGGGCCATTTCCCAACTTCCTGAAAGAGAGAGGGAAATCCTGATGCTTCGATATTTTGCTGAAATGAAATTCAAAGAAATCTCAGAGTTCACCAATATCAATATGAACACCTGCCTTGGATTGATGAGGTCGGCGGTGAAGCATTTGAGAAAACATCTGCTGCCAAAAGAGAAAGTTTATGATAAAAACATTTACCCAACATGATGTACTGAGAGCCCAGAGCGGCGAAATGCCTGCCGAAGAAAAGGCTTATCTGGAAAGTATCTTACAGGAATCAGAAGAAATGGAATCTTTTTGGGATTCCCTCGAACAGCTGAAAAGTGAGATGGAAAATCTGATTTGCGAGCCGGGCGACAAACCCCTGGCCAGCATCATGGCCTTTGTGAAATCGGACATGGAAAAGCGGAGCAAAAAATCCTGACCATTACTTTCAATCCGGGCGGCTGACGGCCCGGATTTTTTTGTCTGGCCCGGAAATTTGCTGCTTCTTTTTAGGCATCCGTTTAGCGGCCCATTCTATTTTTTTTCAAAAAACTTGTCTCCAAAGGTTTGTGTATATCTTTGGCGTTTGGTCCCTACAGGACCTTTAAGATTTTAATTTACAGATATTCAATGGGTTGTGGTTCTTGTTCTGGTGGTTCCTGCTCTACAAAGTCAAAGAGCGGTAAATCCGGCGGAGCCTGTAGTGGTGGCTGCAGCGGCGGATCCTGCAATGTTTTGGGTTCTACCGACTGGCTGGGCGACATTTTTGACTGGGTTAATCAATCCTACAGAAATCTGGCAGAAGTCCGGTTCAAGGCCGGGAGAAAAGAATTTTATATCAACAAAACCGGCAAGCGGCTATATACTGGCGATGCCGTCATGGTAGATACTGGCTCAGGGTATCACCTGGGTTTTATTTCACTTCAGGGAGAAATGGCCCATCTGCAGCAGAAAAAAAAACATCCCAAGCCATCCAAAGAAGAACTGCGGGGCATAGTCAGACTCGCAAATGACAAGGACTTTGAAAAGTTCGAGGAAAACCGTAGCCGGGAACTCGGATGTATTTACCGTACGCGTCAGATTGTCAGCGAGCTGAAGCTGCCCATGAAACTATCGGATGTAGAATTTCAGGCCGACGGAACCAAAGCCACATTTTTCTATTCTGCCGAAGAGCGGGTGGACTTCAGAGAACTGATCAAAATGCTGGGCAGTGAGTTTAAAATCCGTGTGGAAATGCGGCAAATCAGTCTTCGGCAGGAGGCTGGTCGCCTTGGTGGCATCGGCACCTGTGGACGGGAACTTTGTTGCTCTACCTGGCTTACCGACTTTAAAAGTGTGGCTACCTCTGCGGCCAGATATCAGAATTTATCCCTCAACCCAACCAAACTTTCGGGGCAATGCGGCCGGCTGAAATGCTGCCTGAATTATGAACTCGACACATACCTGAGCGAACTGAAAGACATTCCCAAAGTGGAACGCGATCTGCAGACAAACAGAGGCAATGCCAGGCTTCAGAAGACAGATATTTTCAGAAAACTGATGTGGTTTGCCTATGGCGGGGATGAAAGCAACTGGTATAAGATGGACATTGCCAGGGTAAATTACATCCTGGAACTCAACAAAAAAGGTCAGAAACCCGCGGCGCTTACCGCAGAAGAAGAGGAGGCTCTTGCCGAGGCCGAAACAGAGGTGAAAAACGAAGACCTCATTGCTCTGGATAAAAAGTATTCTAAAAAGAAGAAAAAGAAAAAGAAAAAACCCGGTAACGGACCAAGACCCGGGGGCGGTAATCAGCCCGGCCCTTCCCCGGGAAATAACTGAGTTTTTTGTATTAAGCCGCTTTCTAAGGAGCCGCAAAGCCCGGTTAAAAACGGATACTTATAAAAAAGGTATTTGATAAAGAAAGTAAACATCTGTTTATCAATATTTTAAATTAGAATTATAAGATCTCCGTTTTTACTGTTAATTTTGCAGCCCGTTTTGTTTCTTAGTGATAGAGCATCAAGGCAATAAGGCAGGCAACGATCTGTTGCGCATTTTTTACCGACTCACGGGCTACTGGCTTCTCTTTCTTGTTTCGCTGGTTATTGCCCTTTCGTTAGCTTTTGCCTATGTCCGGTACACCGAGGCAGTTTACAAAGTTTCCACATCCATATTGCTTCGTGACGATTCCCAGAAAGATGCCGGCATGGCCAGTTTGTTCAAAGAACTGGGTATAGGTTCTGGGAAAAAAAATCTGGAAAACGAAATCGAGGTTCTCAAATCAACCCCACTGATAAAAAAAGCCATTGAAAGACTGGATTTCAAAGTTTTTTATTTTGCAGAGGGCAATATCAGCACCACTGAAATTTATCATAAAAATCCCTTTATCGTATCAATCGACACCCTGAGCGAGGAATTTATCAATCTTCCTATTTACATTAAAAAATTAAACCAGAACGAATATCAACTTTATACCCAAAACGAGAAGGCATTTTTTGACCCCGATACCCGGTCTTTTTCTCAGAAGAACGCCTCTTCATTGCCATTGCGGTGCAACCTTCAGTTTGGCATTACTTATCCGATTGACGGGACCCGGTTTTCTGTAAGTTGTAACAAGAAGGCATTGGAAGAATTCGATAAAAATTCTTCGTTTTTTTTCATTTACACAGACCCGAGAGCCGTTGCAGAAAATTACAAGTCGCGGCTTAACATCAGGCAAACCAATAAGATGTCCACCATTCTGGATATGAGCCTTACGGGAAAAAGCCTTCTGAAAGAAACTGATTTTCTAAACAAGTTGGTGGAGGTATACATGGAGGGACTTCTTGATCAAAAAAACCAGGTGGCCTCCAATACTATAAAATTCATAGACGATCAGTTGACCGGAATAACGGTATCGCTGCAGGATGCAGAAGAAGAATTGAAATACTTCAGGGCCAACAACAAAATTATGGATTTGAGTTTTGCAGCCAGCAATGCATTTACCAAACTTGATGCCCTTGAAACCGAAAAGGCTACCGAAGAAGTAAAAAGGAAATATTACGAATACCTGCTTAAATATGTAAAGGAAAATAGTGCAGTGAAGGATGTAGTTGCCCCTTCTTCTATCGGTATCGCAGACCCGTTGCTAACCTCCCTTATACAGCAGCTTTCAAAACTTGGCACTGAAAAGTCGGTTTTGGCGATATCAGCCAAAGAAAAAAACCCATCCTGGTTTGTTCTGGAAGATAAAATCAATTCCGTTAAAAAGGAATTGATAGAAAATATCCGAGGTTTGATTGCCAACTCCAGAATAACTTCCGATGACCTGGGCAGGCGCATTGCCGTACTTGAAAAAAGTGTCAATCAACTTCCCGATAACGAAAGAAAACTGGTCAATATTCAGCGTAAATTCAACCTGAATGACAACATCTACACTTACCTTCTTCAGAAAAGGGCCGAAGCCGGAATCTCAAGGGCAGCCAATATGCCCGATTGTCAGGTAGTAGAAAAAGCAGATGCCGGAACTGCTACTCTGGTGGCACCCAAAAAACTGGTGGTTTTTTCCATGGCTTTGTTTTTCGGATTGATGCTTCCTGCTCTATTTGCCTTTGCCAGAATATGGCTGAATGATAAAATCCTGAGCAAAGAAGATCTGGAAAACGAATCCAACATTCCCATTGTGGGGATGGTAGGCAACAAAACCCAGCCGAGCAATCTGGTTACATACAACAATCCGAGAAGCCCGATTACAGAAGATTTCCGGTCCATCAAGCTGAATCTTCCCTATGTTCAACCCAACCGTGACCTGAAGGTAATCTGCGTGACCTCTTCCGTTCCCGGCGAAGGCAAAACATTCTGCTCCGTGAATCTGGCATCGGTATTCGCTCTGTCGGGGAAAAGAACTCTTGTCCTCTTTGCTGACCTCAGGAGACCCCGGATAGATAAAGATCTTGCCGTAAACACCGAAATGGGTCTGAGCAATATTCTCATAGGGCGAAATACAATTGATCAGGTTGTGCAGGAGTCCAGCATACCCAATCTCTTTGTTTTGCCAGCAGGACCAACCCCCCCCAACCCGGCCGAATTGCTTGGTACTCCCCTCATGCGTCAAACCATTGAGGTCCTGAAAAAAGACTTTGACATCATTGTAATCGATACCCCACCCATTGGTCTGGTTTCAGATACCCTGCTGATGCTGGAATACAGCGATGCCAACTGCTATATTGTAAGGCACAATTATACCCGGAAGATTTTTCTCAGAAAGATCAATGAAATGTATGACGAAAAACGGATTCAAAATGTTTGCCTTATCATCAACGATATTGAGGGAGAGTCTGTGGGCTATGGGTATGGCTACGGATATCGGTACGGTGGCTATGGCTACCAATACGGTTATTTTGAAGAAAAGGAAGAGTCTCTCTGGAAAAAAATAAGCGGAGGCTTGTTTAAAAAAGGCAACAATTCCTGATTCTTGAATGAAAAAAGTTCTCATTGTTTTCGGCACCAGACCCGAAGCCATCAAAATGGCTCCTGTGGTAAAACAACTGCAGCAAAAAGGAGATCTTTGGAAAACAGAGGTTTGTCTGACAGGTCAGCACAGGCAAATGCTGGATCAGGTTATGGATTTTTTTGAAATTGAGGCCGACTATGACCTCAATGTGATGAAATCCAATCAATCTCTGTATGAACTTTCGGCCAATATACTGACCGGAATGAAGGGGGTTATGGAAAAATCTAAGCCGGATTTGGTCCTTGTTCATGGCGATACCACAACCTCCACTATGGCAGCTTTGGCAGCCTTTTATTTTGGGGCAAAAGTGGGCCATGTGGAAGCCGGCCTGCGTACTTTTGACAAATCTGCACCCTTTCCCGAAGAAATGAACCGTGTGCTGACCGGAAGGCTGACCGATTTTCATTTTGCTCCTACCGAAAAGGCCGCCCGGAACCTAAAAGAAGAAAAAGTTGCCTCTGAATCCATTGTGGTCACAGGCAACACGGTGATAGATGCCTTGCTGTTTTCCGTTGAAAAAGTGCGGACCCGAAAGAGCCATCGTGCTTCAGAAATCCAGGAAAGAGTGAATTTTTCCAAACCGATGATTCTGGTTACCGGACACAGGCGTGAAAATTTCGGAGAAGGATTTCTGAATATTTGCCGTGCCCTGCTGAATATCAGCAAGAGGGCAGAGGTAGAAATTGTATATCCGGTTCACCTGAATCCGAATGTTCAGAAACCGGTAAACGAGTTGCTCGGCGGGCAGCCCGGCATACACCTCATGGAGCCGCTTGACTATGAAAGTTTTGTTTGGCTTCTGGATCAGAGTTATCTGGTGATAACAGATTCCGGGGGTGTGCAGGAAGAGGCACCTTCTCTTGGAAAACCGGTACTGGTAATGCGGGAAAAAACCGAAAGGCCGGAAGCCGTGGAAGCGGGAACAGTGATTCTTGTAGGTACTGACCCCGAAAAAATCGAAAATGAAGCCATCCGTTTGCTGGAAGACAAAGCGCAGTACGAAAAAATGAGCCGTCTGCACAATCCATACGGCGACGGAAAGGCAGCAATGCGGATTTCGGCCTTCCTTGAAGAAAAGTGGGCCGGAGATTTCCGCCTTGAAACCATATAAAAGTAAGATGGAGAAGAAGGAAAAAGTTTGTATTCTGGGATTGGGTTACATCGGATTGCCAACAGCGGCTCTTCTGGCCAACCGGGGATATCAGGTACACGGCGTTGATGTGGTTCCTAAGGTTGTGGAAACCATTAACCGCGGTGAAATCCACATTGTAGAGCCGGATTTGGATGCATTCGTACATGCAGCTGTCAACTCAGGGCATTTGAAAGCTGCCCTTGAACCAGTGGCCGCCGATATTTTCATCATCGCGGTACCCACACCCATCCATGAAGATCATACACCCGATATCGGTTATGTACTGTCGGCGAGCCGCATGATTGCCCCATTTGTCAAACCGGGTAACCTTATCATTCTGGAGTCAACTTCACCTGTAGGAACTACGGAAAAAGTTAAATCTGAGCTTGAAAAAGCGGGTGCCGGTACTGACAAATTGTTTTTTGCATACTGTCCTGAGAGGGTACTTCCCGGACAGGTAATGAAAGAATTGATTGAAAACGACCGCATTGTAGGTGGCATCGAACCGGAAGGAACAAAAAAGGGAGCGGATTTCTACAAAACCTTTGTAAAGGGTGCTGTACTTGAAACCAATGCCCGCACGGCTGAAATGTGCAAGTTAACCGAAAATGCCAGCCGCGATGCCGGCATTGCTTTTGCCAATGAGTTGTCTATTATCTGCGAAGACCTGAATATTGATGTATGGGAACTGATAGCTTTGGCCAACAAACATCCCAGAGTAAACATCCTTAGGCCGGGCACCGGTGTGGGCGGTCACTGCATTGCTGTGGATCCCTGGTTTATTGTGGCCGGCAGTCCCGAAAAAGCCAGGCTCATACGGCAGGCAAGGGAAGTAAACAATTACAAAACACACTGGGTAATTGAAAAAATAATCAACGCCTGCCTCAAGTTCAGAATCGACCGGAAGAGGAAACCCAAAGTTGCCTGTCTGGGTCTGGCCTTCAAGCCCGATATCGATGATCTCAGGGAATCACCCGCAGTGGAAGTGGTTAGGAAGCTGAAAGAAGAAAAAATCGAGTGTATCGTGGTAGAGCCCAATGTGGAAAGCCACCCTGAATTCAGCCTGAGCCCACTGAAAGAGGCCCTTGAAAAAGCCGATATCATTGTGGTCTTGGTTGGCCATAGCCCATTTAAAAAGACAATTATGCCCGATGGCAAGCAAATAATTGATTTCATTGGACTCAACCATTGATAAAATCCGTATTTCGGATAGTATATTTTCACAGGTTTGATTTTCTTATCGTAAATACCGGCCAAAATCATGAAATCAATATTTTTCAACGGAGTCAGAAATGATCTCAGAAAAAGAAAGCAGCTAAACCAGTACTATATCTGGTGTCCGGAAAGTTATCTTTCAACACTGGTAAGTTGCTAAATAAAACCGGGACGAGTATTAAATAAGACCCAGATTGCGAAAATAAGCTACTTCTTGCAAAATAATCCGGCAATACCTAATTGCGAAAAAATTTAACAATACCGGAATGGTGAAAATAAAATTATTTCTCACTGATGTGGATGGCGTTCTTACAGATGCCGGAATGTATTACACAGAATCGGGAGACGAGTTTAAAAAATTCAATACACGGGATGGCATGGGCATGAAATTGCTCCGGGAATCCGGCGTAAAGGTGGGAATCATCACCACAGAAAACACGAAAATTGTGGAACGCAGGGCTCAGAAACTCAAAGTGGATTACCTGTATCAGAATGCCTATCCCAAGGTGGAGGCTGCTCTGGATGCCTGCGCCAAAGCCGGGGCAGATATCAGGGAAACTGCCTACATCGGCGATGATGTCAATTGCCTGGAATTGCTCTCGATTGTGGGCCTTGCGGCCTGTCCTGCTGATGCGGTAGACAGAATCAAAGCCATTCCGAATATATTCATTATGAACAAAAAAGGCGGAGAAGGTTGCGTCAGGGAGTTCATTGAGCTTGTTTTTGAAAAATATCTGTGAAGCCGGATTTGCTGAATTCCCAACCCGAAAATTGACAACAGATGTAACAACCCGAAAAAACCCTAATTTTAATCTGAAGGCCATCGATTTTCTGGTTTCAAAACCATGAAACCAAAAACAAGTGACTTGAAGGATTTTTCCGGATTGGCCAAAACTAGCTTTACAAAAACATAGAAAACAAAAACCCACATCCGAGAACTTGTCAATCCAAAAAAAATCTGTTGCCCTTCTCAGCATCCTAAGCCTGGTCTCCTCCCTTCTCGGATTGGTTTTTTCGGTGGTTTTGGCCCGTTGCTATGGGGTGAGCCGGGATGTAGAAATATATTTTGCTGCAAGCTCTTTGTTTTTCGTCATCGCATCGTTAACCCAAACAGGTTCTATAACAGAAATTGCCCTTCCCATTTACCACCGCCATGTGGAAGAATATGGAAAAAAGGAAGCCCTTAAACTCTATTGCCTCATCATCAACTGGATGGGTCTTGCGGCTTTCGCTACCGGACTTGTTTCGGCCCTGTTTGCCGGACCTATCGTAAGGGGGTTTGTCCCCGGATTTACGCCTGCAGATCAGGAAACTGCCCGCATTTTTTTTCTGTGGATATCTCCCCTATTCATGCTGGAGATTTTGAAGTCGATTATGTCTACCCTGCTGAATGCCGAAAAGGTTTTTGGCAGAACCGAACTCGCCAATGTCTTTTCACAGCTGGGAAATATTTTGTTTATCATCATTTTTCATAAAACGCTGGGGGCCTTTGCTGCTATGATGGGACTTTGGTTCGGGCAAATTCTGAGCCTTGGATACTCGCTTTATCTGGCAAATGGATTTGGTTTTCGCTACCATTTCATTTGGCGTGACAACCGTTTTTCGCTTCGGGAATTGTTTTTAAAAATTCAAAACACCTTTTCCTATGCAATAGCCACCCAATTTTATGCGATTGGTTTCAATGCTGCCATTTCGCTATTACCTCAGGGCCAATATGGTATTTTTAAATATGCCACGCTCATTTTCAGCAAAACTCAGGGCCTCCTTTTGCATCCAGTGTCTGTCGTATTTTTTTCTCAGTTTTCAAAAGAATTTGTCAAAGGCATTTCCGGTGCAGGAAGACTAATTGTGCAAAGCAACCGCATAACCTTTTTGAGCGGTATCGCTGTTGTAACGGTAGTTTTTTCAATCGGCCTTCCCTCCTTTTGCCTGATTTGGTTGAACGAAAAATTTGATTTTAACAGCATTGAAATCACCTACAGAATGCTGTTGCTTTTGTACTGCTTGTTATTTGCCAATGGAATAGCTCTTATTTACAGAAAAGTAAATATGGCTTTTGGATGGGTAAAAGAGCTTTATCTTTCTATGTCCGTGGTAAATGTTGCATTTGGAATACTGATGTATTTCTGGCCGGCCAGACTGGTCGGCCTTTGGTATCTTGTGGGTGTTTCACTGAGCAACATCACCCTGATGGCCCTGATACCACCGGCTTTGGTAGCCATCCGGAGAAGGGATGCGTTTGAGTTGCCGGACTCCTCTTTCTGGGTAAAATCGGGTCTCCTGTTATCCTTTTCGCTGGCTGCTGTATGGGTCTTTAAATTCTGGCTGTACAGTCAGGCCTGGATTCTGGCCATGGGCTGGGCGCCGGTGATTTTGATTTCCGGCTTGTTTTCCCTTGGCATTCTTTCCTTTTTTGCTTTTGTTTTGCGTCTGGAGGAATTTTCACTCCTTTCCGGACTAATCAGAAAAAATGCTGCCCGATTTTTTTAAAAGCGGAAACAAAGGCCAGTTTTTCAGGTGGATTGCCAATGCCTGGATTGGAAAAATTCCTTTCAGAGCTCTGAGAATGGGATATTACCGCCTGTTTTTTCCCATCGGCAAATCATCGGTCATCCTTATGGGTTTCAGGTTGCGCAAAATGAAAGACCTGGAAATCGGCCATACCAGCAACATCAACCCTTTCTGCATGTTCGACACCCGTGGCGGACACATCCGCATCGGGAACTGTGTGGATATTGCACCGGAGGTTAACATTTGGACTCTCGAGCATGATTTTCAGGACCCAGATTTCAGGACAAAAAGCGGCCCTGTGGAAATCGGAGATTTTGTCTGGATTGCCAACAGAGCTATTATTCTTCCGGGCGTAACCATTGGAGAAGGAGCTGTGGTAGCAGCCGGAGCCGTGGTAACCAAATCGGTCGAACCCTGGACTCTGGTAGGAGGTGTACCGGCTAAGCCCATAGGCAAAAGGAATCCGGAGCAGAATCCGAGAAAACCATACAATCCTTTTTTGTGGTAATAGATTGGCTTTCGGCCAAAACTTAATTCAGAATACCAGTCATTATCAATTTAGGAAGACATAGGCAGATTCTCCTGAATACAACAACCTTCTGGATTTTTTTTAGCAGAATCCGGGCCTATTTCCATAGGATTCCATCTTTGATAACCCTGGCAGGAACACCGGCAGCCATGCATCCCGCTGGAATGTCTCTTGTGACTACCGCACCTGCAGCGATAACGGCCCCATCACCAATGCTGACCCCTTTGCAAATCGTAACATTGGAACCTATCCAAACATGATCCCCAATCCGAACTTCTGATTGGTTCGGCAAACCTCCCGTGATTTGGTGCAAGTCTGAATCCATAACCTGGAAATTCCAGCTGATGGCACAATGGCTGCCGATACTGATGTGGTGTTGAGCTACAATCAG
>JBIKMV010000061.1:0-13822 GCA_044359055.1 Catalimonadaceae bacterium | reverse complement strand
TTTCAGCGGATTGGGAACTTTCGAAACCGGAACTCAGGTTTACATCCGGGATATGGTGATGGGAACCATTACCAACCTGAATGAAAATCCTGTTTACACATTTGGTGTTTTCAACCAGACAGAAGCCAACGGAAATCGTTTTGAGCTGATATTCACGCCTAACTCCGTAACTTCAACTATCGCAGTCATTAAGGGCTTGGAATTGAATTTATTTCCCAATCCGGCTTCCGGTAGCGAAGTGGTTTTTTCCCTGAAAGGTGCCCTGAGAGGAAAAGGCCAGCTGGTGCTTAACGATTTGTTGGGCAAGGAAGTCCTCCGTCAAAATCTTGAATTGGAGGATGGTGTAAACCAAAAAGCCATCAACATTGAAGGTATGGCAGCAGGGGTGTATACTTTAAAAGTTGTTACGCCTGCAGCTACATTCTCTCAGAAATTGGTAGTAAAGTAAAAGTCTCATTTAATTAGTTCAAATGAAAAGCCCCGGGGATATTCTCCGGGGCTTTTTTTGGGCTTAATCTCCATTTTTCTGACCGGGTTGATGGCCTTATGGAAACAACCTCCGGCCAAATGACAGCAAGCAGAACAATCACGGTTTTTGAGGAGTGCGAACCAGCCGAGGGAGGCCCGTCTGGGCAAAAACTACCGGGCTAGCTTTTACCAGGGGTTGTTTCGTTTGGTCCGCGGCAGTCAATTTTACCTACTTCAGCCCATATTCCTTTATCAAGGCATCTTTTTGGTTAAAGGCATCAGGTGGAAAAACAAGCCCGAACTTTTTGTTCAGCTTATCCATTTCATCCATTTTCTTTTTGGAGCCTTCCGGAAAACCGTTGGCATCGTTAATTTTGAAAAAAACGGCTTCCAGGTATTCTTCAAAAGGCTGTTGAAAATACATGTCATAAAACCTGAGGGGCTTTTTCTCCGGATTGAAAAAAGTATGGGGAATCATCCTGGGCCGCAAATGCCATCCGCCTGCCTCTACTTTTACCACTTCTTTGTCCATCAGGATATAAGCAGTTCCTTCAGCCACATACATCAGTTCGTCCAGCTCCAGGTGGTAGTGGGGCGGTGGACCCATGGTGCCCGGCCCTACGGCACATTCTACGGATGAGTAAAGCCCTCCTGTCATAGACTGGCGTACCCAGGTTCTGATTTGCAACCCTCCCAGGGGCTCTAAAGGGGGTTGTGCCGGGAGTACGAAAGGTTTCAGTTTTTCATTTTTATCGGCCCCGGCCAATTCAGTCCATGGGCCAAAAAATGGAAAATAAAGGCCAAAAGCCGATTGCTGAACAAATGCTCGTCTGGATGATGTTTTTTTCATTTGGAATGTAGGTGTGACTGGCAAGGTGAAAAAAAAAATGGAAAAGGCAAGAGTACATTTAAAGAGGTGAGCAGGGGGACTCAGGATAATACGCGGTCTGGCCAGAGGCGTCGACCGAGGGTGAGAATAAGCGGTCTGGCCAAAGGCGTCGACCGATGGCGGAGGTCTGGCTTCTGAAACAAAAAAGCCACCCTTTTTCGAAGGTGGCTTTCTAATATTCAATTGGTTTACAATTAGTTCTTCACAAACTTGATGGTTTGCGAAGCTCCTTGGTCTTCCACTTTAAGCATGTACATGCCACCTGTCAGATCTGCAACGGAAAGTGAAATCCGACCTTCTTTTTCCAAGTCTGATAACCTTCCTTTTTTCAATACCTGACCAGCCAAATTCATCACACTGTAGCGGGCCCTCGAACCGCCCGCATCAGAAAAGCTGAGGCTCAGTTCCTCGCTGGCAGGATTTGGGAAAGCACGAAGGCTTTTTACACCAGTAAGTCCTTCTGTACTGGTGGTGGTGTTTTTATGGAAATACAGATTGTCCCAATACACCGTAGTAGAACCAAAAGGCACAGACTCAAATTTGAATTGAATCACATTGTTCAAGGGGATGGTGTACTGAGAAAGATCAATGTCAGTACTTGTCCAGTTGTTCAGAGCAGGGGAAATGGTAACCGATTGCTCCGGCTGTCCGGGTACAATCGGGAAAACCTTGAATTCTGTACAATTTTGGGTCCAAATGTCAATATGCAAACGGGTCATACCACTGGCATTGATCGGGCTGGAAAACTGCATACCCTGATAATTGAAATTGGAATATCGTTTGGTTGGATTTCCGGCAATGTCCACATCTGATACCTGGGTAGTTTGTCCCCAGTTGGGGTTAAAGTCAGTAGCCGCAAGGTCGGTATAGGCACCTGAAAAAACGGAGATAACATCGGCAGCAGGGCGGGCCGGAGGCGTTGGGGCTGCAACTGTCGGAACTCCCAAAGGTGCTGAAACATTCACTGTTAGGGTTCCGGCAGCATCGATGGTTCCAAGTTTGGCAGTAATGTTGGAGGAACCCTGGGCCACAGCCGTTCCGACACCCAGTGCATCCATGGTAACCGCTGCCGCATTGGAGCTTACCCAGGTGAAGTAGGCGGTTCCTGTTTTCATTTGACCTTCAGGACAAACAGCGGTGAAGTTGCTGGAGGCGCCATTGGGCTTGAAGGTTTCTCCCACTGCTTTGGTAATGGTTTCTGTTGCGATGGCAGCAGTTGGTGTGCCCAGGGTAGTTAAGGACACATTTTCATATTGGATGTTGTCCAACCAAACATTGTATGCTGTTGCTTCTGCTCCTTCAGCAAAATGAAACAAACCCACCTCTGCAGTCAGTTTTGAAGGCACCGGAATCGGAATATAGTATTTCACCCAGTTGGCAGTGAGGTCCACTGCAGTACGCTCCACTTCATAGGTCAGGCCTCCTGCCCCATTGTTTCCGATACCCAGGACATTCATTTTGTAGCTGGGGTTGTCGCTTTTTGCCCAGAAAGTTAGGGCTGTGTAGGCAGACAGATTTACGGGTGCACTGATGACCAGAGCACCTCCCGTGTAAGCAGTAGTTCCTACATTAATCTTAAGCGAAGCAGTTCCTGCCTGTGCCTGAGTATTGTCTACGCTCAGGTTGTTGACTGAGCCTCCAAAAGCCACAAAGGAAACATTGGGAGCATAATCATCTCCAAATACAATCTGTTGCGCCCGGCTTGAAAAAGCAAGCAGGCAGAAAGCCATGAAGGCAGCGTACATTTTCATCATTGTTCTCATTTTTGTTTGAAATTAATTGTTAAAAAAATTGATTTTATCTTGTCAGGCAAAAGCCAAATTTCGGATTAAAATATTGTTTTTCAATGATTTCAAGGCCCTATGCTGATAATTCATTACCACCTGGTAAGACAAGTTCAGGATTTCACAAATATCCTCATAGGGCAAGCTCATCATAAACCGGAGGTAAATCACTTCCTTTTCCCTTTTGGTCAATTGATTGATGGCATTCCGGATTTGTTTGGCTCGGAATTTAATAAATTCTTCCTCTTCAGGATTATTTTCATGGGCTACCAATTCGAGGGGATCCTGGGCTCTGTCGAGGTATATAAGGTGGTTAAGATTTTTATCATTTAAAAACCGGATGATGTCTCGTTTCAGCCATTTCATCAGGTAAAAACGCACAGATTGAACCGTTTGAAGGCGCTCCTTTTTTGCCCATATCTGCACAAACAAGTCTTGCAAACAATCCAGCGAGACTTGTTTTTCCCTGGTCAGTTTATATGAATACACATACAAATCATGGAAATGGCGGGTGTAAATGGCTTCAAAAGCCTGGAAGTCCCCTTCTTTCATTAGCATCCAAAGGCCGGGATCAGATTCAGTTTTGTAATTGACCATCATAAAAAAGAGTATTGTCCTGATATTTAATTTTATTAATGGGTGTATAAAAATCAGATATTCAAGTGCTTCAGGGTAAGTTTCGGCCGTCGGTCTGCAAAAAACAAACCCCAATGTTTTTCTGGTTCATTTGGATGATCTGAGCCTTTCCAGTTTTCATCAAAGGCTTCGAAAAAGTAAACCAGAACCTTGTTTTTATCCGCCCATTCCATCAGTTTCGAGAAATATGTCATTTGATTTTCTTCGCTCGCTTGTTCCTGATTTATGCTCCGCCCGTTGGAACTGGTGGACCATCCTGCTTCAGAAATCACCACAGGAATGTTGGGATAATTTCCCGCAACCGATTCATAGTTTTCTATGGTGTAGTCTATGGCCTCATTCATGTGTTTATACTCCCATACCGGATAGGTGTGGATGGAAATAAAGTCGATTTCATCGGTCAGGGGCATGAGCTTGTTGGGCCAGGTAGCATAGTTTTCGCAAAAGGTTACCGGTTGTCGTGCTCCTTTTTTTACTTTCTGGGCAAATTCAATTACCCGTTCAACGGAAACACAATGGTCTGTCCAATCTACACAGGCCTCATTTCCAACCGATAAGGAAACGATGGTTTGAGGATATTGATTGGCCAGATCTATCAGCCTCTGAACCCGCATTTCATTGAGCAAGCGGTTTTTCAGCAGCTTTTCTTCTTCATACACTCCCCCACCCCATGGGCAGTCCGGATTGTTCACTTCGGCTTCAATATAGGCCCCAAGCATAATCCTGAAATCCAGCCTTTCGGTTTCAATGACTTTAAGAACCGTTGCGGCATGGTTGTCGCAATCGAACAGCCGGAGGTGTTTCCATTTACCATGCAGCAGCATCAAATCTTCTTTTACTTCCTGATAGGAAGGATACTTTTCTCCGGGGCGCTGCCCGTCCCGGAAGCCGGAGTAGCAAATGGCCCGACCGGCTTGCCAACCAAATGTATCGAAGGCGTTCATGATCAGAATTTTTGTATTTCTTTTTTGTCAATCGAAGCTGTTTTTCCAGACAAATTATTGAAAGGTTGCCCCGTAGCCGGCACTTTTCTGGCATCCAGTTCTTTTTTAATTGCCCTGGCTTTTGCTTCGGTGAGGTCATAATTCCACATCACATACATGGCAATGAGTGTACCTGCCATGGGGACACCGGAGAAAATAAGCCTAAGTCCTGTAACTGCACCTTCGGCCTGGGTTTCCGCACCGGCCTTAAATCCAACTATTGACATAATTACTCCTGTCAATAAACCGGCAATGGCAAAACCAAACTTCACCATCCACCAATAAATGGCCCCAAAAATGCCTTCCCTGCGTTTGCCCGAGTATAATTCATCCATCTCGCAAACATCCGCTGTCATGGACATCATCAGGGTAAACAAGCTGCCTATTCCGAATGAAAAGAAAGGGAGGGCAAACAAAAACATATAGGGTTTGCCGGGAATAAAGAGGAACCAAAGCAATATGTAGCCAAAAACAGAAATGCCCTGACAAACCAGAAAGGCTTTTTTCTTTTCCATTTTTTTGGAAACCCAGGCCACAGTCGGGATTACTATGAATGTGGTGGACAGTGCCCCGACACAACCAAAAAGTGTAGGCCAAATACCTGCATCGGCCGTGTTGCCGTCAAACAAATAATAGACGACAATAAAAAATGTAAAGCCGGCTACCGTGTTGAATGCATTGAAAATCAAAAAGGTAGCAATACATAGTTTTCTGAATGGTGCATTGCTGAAAGCTTCTTTAAAGCTCAAAAGGATTTGCTTAAAGCTACCCCCGATGGTTTTGTAAGTCAGGGGCTTTAAAGCATCATTGTTTTTTGTCGATTTACTTTTGATGAAAATGGCTGGCATCATGGCCAATATCATGCAGGAAATACCGACCCAAAATGCCAAGGTTCTTGTGGCTGTATCTGCATTCGGAAACCATTCCGGGTCGTACATCACCACCCAAAACCATGGGGCTATCACCCATGCCCATTGGCCAATCCATTGAGAAATGGCCATAATCTGTGTTCTTTCATGAAAATCATCGCTCATTTCGTAGCCCATGGCTACGTAGGGAACACTGAAAATGGATAATCCAAAGTAAAAAACGGTGGACCAAAAGAGGAAGAAAGTGAAGTTGTATATGACGCTGTTTTCTCTGTACAGCTGCCACATGATGACAAAAGAAATACCCATGATCAGGGCGCCAGTGAACACATATTGCCTTCTCCTGCCCCAAACTGATTTTGTATTATCAGAAATGAAGCCCATAATGGGGTCGAAAAAAGCATCCAGAATTCTTGGAAGAAAGAACAAAACACCCCACATCCAGGTGGGCATTCCCAGATTTTCAACCAGGACAACCATAAATATGCCCAGCGCTGCCGGAAACATTTGGTTTGCCAACATGCCGGCTCCGAAGGCAATTTTTTGCCCCATGGGAACAATTTGGGTGGCTATGGTTGGTTTTTCGGTCATTGCTGAGTTGTATTATCTGACGATGATGGTTTGAATGGCTTTAGATGAAATCCGGATTGCTACGGCTTTTTCCTTGATTTTCAGGTTGATTTCCCGGTCTTTTTCACCAGGATTGAACAAAACCACGGCAAGGGAACCGTCCGGATTTTTGGCAGCGGTACACATCAGTTCTCCGTCCGGATTTTTGCAATCTATCCGAACAGCTCCCGGCCGGATAAATTTGCTGAAATGCGTCATGGTATAGTACAATGGAGTGAAATAGATTTCGTCTTTTTCGGGATCCGCTATCACCGGCGCTGTGCACCAGTTTTTGAACCAATTGGGCCCACCCTGAGGGTTCAGCACCATGTTCCAGTCTATCCAGCCGTCTACATGGTTGTTCAAGCAGCCTATGATGTCTCGGGCATAGCGAAAAACAGGTACATACTTGGGATGAAGGTGTTTCTGGTGTTCCGGTGCCCACGTCCAGCCCCAGTCGGTGGCTTCCTTGCTCCAGTACCAGGCGTCATTTTTCCAGGCCGGCACCTGTGCGTCTATACAGGCTTCGGTATTGATGAGGTGTTTTTTCGGGGCCTTTTTACGGGCATACTGAAGGGCCTCTGGAAAAAAATCGAAGGTACTTTCGTACCAATGAATGGCGGTGCCAGCATAGTATTTTGAAGCACCTGCCGAGCGGTACATTTCATCCACCCATTCCTTCAGGCCATCCCGGTTTTGGTCATAACCCAGAATTTTTACATTTCCATAACCCTCTTTTTTGAGCTGAGGCCCCAGGTAAAACTCTACAAAATCGGTCATTTCTTTGGGGCTGAAGAGCATGCTCTCCCAATTGTTGCCGTTTCCATGCGGCTCATTTTCAACGGTTATACCCCAAATGTTGATGCCTTCCTTCTGGTATTCCCGCAGGTATTTGGTGAAATACATAGCCCATGTTTTCTGATATTCGGGCAATAGTTTTCCGCCAACCCATTTATTGTTGTCCTTCATCCAGGGAGGGGCGGTCCAGGGAGAAGCAATGATGTGAAAGCCTTCTATAGAAGCCTTTTGAGCAGCTTTGATCATGGGAATCAGGTCGTTGCGGTCCTCTTCTATGTTGAAGTGATCCAGATTTGTATCGCCTTCCACATTGGCATAGGCATAGTTCTTCAATGAAAAATCGCAGGAATTGATGTGGGTTCGGGTTAATGAATAATCCGCTCCCTCTTTGCTGAAATAGGCCTGAATGATTTTGTCGCGGTTTATCGGACTTAAGCGATTGATCAGAGAGGCAGAAGCTTCGGTAAACGAGCCGCCGAATCCGGTAATGGTTTGAAATTTCTTTTCCGGATGTATGGAAATGCTCAGGGCAGAAGGCGAACCGGCCTGCATTTCACTGATTTCCTTCAACTTGTTGCCATTGGCCGCTGTTTCGAAAATCTGCACCCTGGTTTTTCCCTTTTGTGCCAAAACGGTTGGATCCACGGTCATCATCAACATAAAGAAAATCAATTGTCTGTCCACTTCAGTTTTTCAGTTTATTGGGGTTGATGAAAACTTTAATCCACTGAATCTCTGCCTTTCTTTGAAAGACAGACTGACTTAGAGAATCGGATAATTCGAATGCCTCTGCACTCTCCTCCAAACCTTGGTATTGCTTGATTTTCAGGCCTTTCTTTTCAGCCAGAACATACAAAACCGGGACCTGGCAACAGGTGAAAAACAAGCTGTTTTCAGGTAATTCTATGGTTTGAAATTTACCCTTAACATCCACAAATTCAATTGTTTTACCCGCTTTCAGAAATTGGCTTTTCTTCAAAATCCCAGGATTGAAGGCCAATTTCCCCTTCCGGACTTCAACGCCCAATTCTGCCATCCTGCAAAGGATATCCTCCTTCACCTGACCCGTCATACCCGGTTGCTGGGCCCCTCTTCCCAAAGGTGTGTGAGAATACGGATCTGTCGGAAAAGCTCCGTACAATTTGGGGGATTTATGGGCACCTATTCCGTCCTGAATGGCATAATAATGGGCGGTGAGCTTCTCAATAAGTGCTTCATCGACTTGGTTTTCAATGGCTTTCTGTGTGGTTTCCATCACAGCCAGACCCAACTTTGAAACCATATGCCAGTAAATGGAACCCAGGCCTTCGTAGCCGAAAAAGGTTCCGGACCGGCCGGTAAATTCTTTGTGATTAAATACCGATTCGTAAATCTCCAGAACCCGCTTCTTTTCTGCCGATACCTGGTCTTGGAATGCAGAATCCAACCCATTCAAACCTGCTTCCAAGTCCGAGGCATTTCTAAAATTGCCGTTGAAATGCAGGTTGCCCTTCAGGTCGGATTCCAAAATCTGACGGTTGCCGGATTCCAGCAACTTTCTGAGAAGGGGCGATTCACAGGCCTTTTCTTTGGAAAAGGTATTTTTCTGAAGAAAACGAGGTAGATTCTTATTGGGATAAAGGATATAACTGTTTTGGTCTTTTCGATACAAGGCACTGGATTTCAATGCATCCAAAACCGAAACACATTCTCCTGCTGAAAGAAAACCCGAACTCAGTACTGCCACCTGACCTTCCAGCATTTCACTCAAATGCGAAACGGTAAAACCATCTTTCTCTATTGAAATCAGGTTGTAGGTGTGAAACAATCCATCAGCACGACGATTTCGGGCAATGGCCTGCTCCAAAAAAGCATTGGCTAAACCGAACAAGTTGTGAATGTCATTTACACTGACAAGAGACTTTTCTCCTGAAAATTTTGAATGATAAATGCGGGTTCTAAAATCGCTTCCTGCCAGACCCAAGGCATCGGTTATGGCTTTTCGGTTTGAATCCGAAATTTTATCGCCAAGCCATTTTTCATACTGAGCAAAGACGGCTTTTACTTTCAAAAAGAAATCCTTCAATTCCACCGAAACAGGAATCTCCAGGTTTTCACTTTCTTCCAAAACCGGCAAAAAGAAGGCAAGAAACCGCCGCAAATAACAAACGGTTACCATCGATAAACCATTGCCAACCAATGCGTTGTTGGCATCATTCCATTCCGGGCGCTGGGTATTCATCCAAATGCCGCCCTCGGGCACCAGGTTGGAAAGTTTGGAAAGGACCGTTGCCAGAATTTTCTCCCCAAAAGCAACTTCAAGGATTTGGCCTTGGCTGTTGGTCAGCAAAGCTCCGTCGGCACCCATTTTTTCCATCCGCCTGCGGATGTGCGAATCGGCCTTGTGATCAAAAACAATGGTGTCTTTCGGATTTTCTAGAATTTCGGGATAAGGCTTGATTTGATAGGGCACATTGGCATATACAAATCCCTCGCGGCCAAGCCATTGCGAAATGTTTTTCGGATTCCGGTTATGAGAAAATTCCAGCAACTTGAGCAGGTAAATGATCTGATGATCACCCCAGTAACCAATGTAAGACCAGGGATTATCGGGTTCAATCGTTTCCCAGTCAAAACCGCCCTTCGTCACCCTATACGGGTTGTAACCATCAAAAGTTGAGGCATTTAAAAATTTGGAAATCATGCCACCAATGAACCCGGGATAAGAATGGGCCAGGGCTTCCCAGTTTTGGAAAATGTCCCTCCAGTTGCCTTCGTAGTCCAGTATTTTGGAACCATCAGCCTCATTTTGGGTATTGATGCTGAACTTATTCCAGGGACGGCTGGGGTCTCCATGCCTGCGGCTGAATTTCAGCGGCAGGTATTCCGTCGTAAGCCGAACCAGATACGAATCTCCGGTTTGGCTTACTTTCTCCTGTAATTCAAAAATGGATAGGGTGTCGGCCAGACTTTTGAGCAAACTTTCATTTTCGGCAAACACTACCGGGTTGGCCTTTTTCAAATAAGCCGAAAAATCACTTTTCTTTACCTGGTAGTTTTCATCAAAAACGCCGCCACGCATGATATTGAAAAGCACATTGGCAAAATGGCGGGTGTTCAAACGCTCATCCGCACTGAATTGAAGGCCATCAGCTGAAGCGGCGAGGGCCAGCAAATTTCTGGTGCCAGATTCTACATCTGAAAAAACCTGCTGAATCAATTCAGTATGGTTCCGGATCTCCTCATCTAGCTGAATGACAGCCGATTGTGTTTGATTTATATTGGCTACAAATTGCCAGGATTTTTCACCTTCGGCCTCTGCTTCAAAATTAAAATGAACCAGATATGCCCCTTTTTCGCCTTTTACATCCTCCTCCTGAATTACTTTTTCTCCGTTTCTGAATTTGGAAAGCTGAGCATTGGACAGCAAATAGGTAGGGCTATCGATTCCGGCTGACCAAACCGTATTGGCTTTCAGTGCCTCGCAGGGCTCGGCTTTGTCTGATATGATGGCACTCAAGGTAAAAATGCCCAGTCCCGACTCCGGCAATAATTCGGACCTTTTGTATGCATCGGCCAGATTGCTGACCGCGTTTTGCAAATCAGCCCCTACACCATAGGGAAGCAGGTTTTGGAATCCATCTATGACTTCAATAGAAACCTTTTCCGCTCTGAGATTTTGCAGTTTGGCCTTTCTCAAAAAACCAAACCGATTGCTCGTGTTCCATTCATAAGAAAAACTCAATCCAATACTGTGGTTGATTTCTTCGAAAATGATTTTGTTGCCAATTCGGTTCTTATACAGATTTCTTTGGAATTCAAACAGACCCTCGCTTCGGATGGAAAAGGGTTCCCATACATACAATTGACCTTCGGTCTCTGCCCGAATCAGGGTTTTGCAGCCCGTGTTTTCAGCCGATTCTGTGATTTTATCGTCTGTATAGTAAGGAAATAGAGCAAAATCAGAATTTCTCCTGCCAACCGAAATTCCTGCATTGCCGGAAACAAACATCCAATGGTTGGAGTCGCTCACGATGGTCATGAAAAAGGGGCGCATCCGATCTGAATGGGAGATTTTGTAAAAAACCTCTCTCCCGATTTGGACCTCATGCAGTTGAATTTCTTTCCCGATTTCAGCCATTTCAAGGATTTGGTTCGACATGGTTCTCAAAGTCATTATTTCAGGATAAAAGTCAGCTGGGGCTTTTTTCAATGAACTTAAATTCTGATATTCAATATTTTAACTTACATTTATTTTTGCCGGTACACCCTGACATAATCAACTGTCAAAGACTGCGGGAAAGGTGTTGCATTGGTCGGAAAACCCACAAAATTTCCGCCTACCGCAATGTTCAAAATCAAAAAAAATGGCTGATTGTATACCCATTCCCCAGTGACATCTGCCGGGGTAATCCGCTGGTAGAGAAAGTCATCCACAAAAAAATCAATGTAATCTTTTCCCCAATCCACCGCATAGACATGAAATTCATTGTCAAACCTTCCCTTCATATTGAAATATGACTTTGTCTTGGCATTTCCGCCGGAGTAGCCGGGGCCATGGAGACTGCCGTGGGTTACAGTTGGTTCCTGTCCGCGCTGTTCCATGATGTCTATTTCCCCGCATTGCGGCCAGGGTACCTGATCAATATTGGAACCCAACATCCAGAATGCCGGCCAAAGGCCGGGACCGGTCGGGGTTTTTAATCTGGCCTCAAACCGGCCATATACTTGTTCGAATTTGCCTTTGGTTTTGATTCGGGCTGAGGTAAAGCCCCTTCCGCCAAAAGATTCCTGCCTTGCCGAAATCACCAGATTGCCGGCTCCGTCCTGCTTCACATTGGTAGTCCGATTGGTGTAATACTGTAATTCAGCATTGCCCCAGCCGTTGTTTCCTGTTCCGATATCGTAGGTCCATTTTGTGCTGTCGGGCAAGGCGCCGTCGGTGGTATCATTGAATTCATCGCTCCAGGTGAGCTCATAATTCCTCTTGGGTAAGGTTTGTTCGGCTTTCTTTTCGCAGCCGGAGGAAGCAAAAAGCAAACTGAAAGAAACCACCGGGGTTCCGAAAAGAGAAGCCAGCATTCGGTTCAATTTTATTTTCATAGTAAATCTCTTTTGTTAATGATCGAAATGACTTGAATATTAGTCTTTTCTGAATAAAATGTTATCCAGATAAATGGTTCCGTTGCCTTCAAATTTGAGCTGGAACACATTATTTAAAGCCACAGGCGAAAAGGCAGAAAGCGGAATATCCACACTGTTCCAGCCGCTTGCCGTCGGAACCGCTAAGGTGTATGGCATCTCTACAGGACCCGGGCTGATCAAAAAAATCTTCATGCTGGTAGAATTGGCTGAATAGTAATCCAAATGAAGATACTGCATCCCTGAAACATCCTGATTACTACCGATTTGTAAGCCCTGATAATTCAGGCCGGAGTACAGCAAAGTATTGTTGCCTGCAATTTGAGGCTGGGTAACCACAGTGGCCTGACCCCAATTCGGGTTTAAATTTGTGCCGGCAACATTGGAGTAGGCTTCGCTGAAGAGGGAAATCACATTGGCAGAAGGATAGGACGGACTTGGGGCTGCCGTAGTGGGTACTGCCGGCAAACCGGGTTTCTTGTAGAGATAAACATTATCGACAAATATGTTGGTGAGGGAGTTGTTGGGCGTAGAAGAAAACACCACCTGAGCAAGATTACCCTGAGGCCTTGGGCCTGAAAAGCCCGAAAGCGGAACATCGATGCTAACCCATTGCTTGGTCGCAAGGGCTGAATAATTGAGTACAGCGGTCCTGTCGTCGCCACCACCAAACACACCGTTTGCTCCAAAATCTACCAACTCAATTTTGAAAGACCTTCCTGCTACATTTTCAGGTGTCCAGAAATCGAGGTGAAAGGAATCCATGTCGTTTGCATTTACATTGGAGCCTAAAACCATCGCCACATAGTTCATATTGAAATACCTGACCACATTGTCGCCCTGCACTTTGATTTCGTTACTTTGGGTAGTTGAGCCCAGCCAATAAGGATTTAATACCACGCCTGTGGGTTCCTGGTAAGCATCACTGTAAACTGAAATGACATTGCCTGTGGCTTGGGAAGGGGTTGCAGCTTTTACACCGGGCCTTAGATCAGACCCGGCAAAATTGATGGTAAGAGAACCTTTTGCTTCGGTGTTTCCTACTCTGGCCGTAATGGTGGCAGAACCTGTTGAATCTTTTATTGTCACCACACCATTTTCATCCACACTGGCAACAGAAGGGTTGGATGAAACAAAAGAAAAATATGCCGCAGAAACGGAGATGGATTGGTTGATGCCGGTAGGAAGGCTGACTTCACTGGAAAATTGGTTGATTGCAATTTTGTCTCCGAAAGCAGCATCTGAAATTGTGGTGTCTCTTCCGCCCAGCATCTTATTTACAGGTATCCCAAGGTCAGTTCTTTTTTCAAATTTTAATTCGTCAATCCAGAAAGTAAATGCTTTATCCATTTGAGGTCCGGCTGCATAGTAAAAAAGGCCCTTTTCTGCAGTAAGCCTGGAAGGATCGGGAATGGGGATGATGACTTTTTTCCATGCGGTGTTTACGGGATAATCGCTGAGGGTAACCACATACTTCAACGGACCGAAATCGTTGCCAAACCCCAAAGAACCTATACCGGCCCCCTGCGTGGCTTTGATATAGAAACTGAGGCAGTTATATCCGCTCAGATTTCTTCCAACCTTGCTTAAAAACACCCCGCCTGCATAAGAGCCTCTCGGACTGTTGGCATCCGGCACATCAAAACGCATGGATTGGGACGAATT
>JBIKMV010000245.1:0-3952 GCA_044359055.1 Catalimonadaceae bacterium | reverse complement strand
CAGTCAGGATAAAAGCTGGGAGGTAATCGAATCGCTTTGGGAGCAGTATCCTGTGGTGAAAGCTTTCCGGTTTGGCAGGAATTATGGCAAATCGGCTGCTCTGGATATGGGTTTTTCTCAATGTCAGGGCCGTGTGGTCATTACCATGGACGCAGATCTTCAGGACAGTCCCGATGAGATTCCGAAGCTTTACGATATGATTGAAAAGCAGGGCTACCACATGGTTTCAGGATGGAAACAGAAACGTTACGATCCCATTTCCAAAACCATTCCAAGCAAACTTTTCAATAAGGTTACCAGCATTTTTTCGGGTATAAAACTCCATGATTTCAACTGCGGGCTGAAAGCATACCAGTATAAAGTGGTGAAATCCATCCATTTGTATGGCGAAATGCACCGGTATATTCCTGTGATTGCGAGTCAGAACGGATTCGGAAAAATAGGAGAGGCCGTGGTGGAACACCGCGCACGGAAATATGGAAAAACCAAGTTTGGACTCGAGCGGTTCATTTATGGGTTTCTCGATCTGCTCAGCATTAGTTTCGTTTCCAAGTTCAAAAAGAGACCTATGCACTTTTTCGGCAGCCTCGGAACGCTCTCATTTCTGGTAGGTTTTTTCATTACTCTCTATCTGATATTTGAAAAGAACTACAACATCCGGCATCATCTTCGTGTGCGTGATGTGGTAGATCAGCCGCTTTTCTTTTTGGCCCTCGTCGCCATTGTAATCGGTGTTCAGTTGTTTCTGGCAGGATTTCTGGGTGAAATTCTGGCCAATCAGAATAAAAAAGAAGAATACATCATCACCGATTCCATCTGAAGCAGATTCTTTCTTCAGGTTCGGGATTTCATGGATAAAAAAAGCGGGGCAAATTTTTTTGTCCCGCTTTTTTTATGGATCTCGGTTCCCCCTTTTCTAACCCGTCCTGTGTGGCTGATTGTGTTTTAATCCTGAACACAGCGGACAGACATTCCCGCCGTTTGTGAGAATGTTGTCCTCACAATTCCGGAAAGGCCATTGGAGAGTGACCTGTACCAGGGTACCGATGATGTATTAAGGCTAGAGCTCCAGAGAAAAGAAATATCTCCTGAATATTGAAATTCCCCCAAATCATTCCTGAAACCTCCAGGTTCAGCCGAAAAACCGGAGTTGTTTGTACCACCGGTATTGGGAGGGTTCCATAACGCTGAGATGCTTTTTAACTTTCCACCCACATTTTGGGTAGCACCTCTTTGGTTGGAGTTGTTAAGTTCCGTAAACAGCATACCCAGTGTTTCCTCCAGCGATTTCCAGTCGTTATCGGTAGGAACATGCCAGCCTGCAGGACAAAGGCCTCTGGGGTCGGCAATGGCATACCAGTTGTACAATCTTCCGAATTTACTTAGATTTTGAATGTCGTTTCCAAAAATGGCACAGGCACCGGAGTTGGTGGCAACCCAATCCGGATTACTCAGATTTCCGGGAATGCTGTCGTTGTTTCTGTATTTCCTTACTTTCAGATTTTCCTTCATCCATTTTTGATTGCCGATTGCAATTACATTGTAAATATTGCCATCAATATCACTTACGGTAGTAATGGCGCTGCTACCACCGCCTGTTTTCCAAACCGGTTTTCCTGCCTGAATGGTGAGGATTTGTCCTTCCTGACCCACCGGAACCATGGTCCATTGTGTGCCATTCCAGTATTGGATATCGCCTGCGGCATTTCCTGAAGGGAAACTTCCCTGAGGCCCTGCCGGTCCTCTGGCGCCCGAATCACCTTTTAATCCTTGTGGTCCCGGTGTTCCGCTTGCAGCGAAAAGGGCAAAAGGTACAGCATTCAGGGGGTTGGTGCTGCTCAGTGTAAAATTATTGCCTCCTGTCGGATCGATTTCTGATTTCACAAACCTGGGTCCGCTGCTCCAGTTCAGATTGTTATAATTGCCTGAAACCACAGTTCCGGCACCGATTTGCAGCGCAAAAAGGCCCTGCCCCGTGGTGGTAAGGGAGTGGGTTTCGGTATAGCGTGAAACGGTGCTGATGGCTGAGTCCAGCAATGAAAGTTTGATTTTTATGTTTTGATTGGGAATGGGCTGTCCGCTTGCATTTCGGGCAACTCCCTGATAAGAAATGGTTTTGGGCGTTTGTGCGAAGGACGCTGCTACAAAACAAAAGGATAAAATGCTGAAAAACAGATGTTTCATTGAATGGATAATAGAGGTGTTACTGGTGAATTATTTTTGAACTGATGGTTTTTCCGTTTGCCAGGCGCACCCTTAGTTGATACAAGCCGGCAGGCAGATGGTTTGATTTGAATTCGAAGGACAGGCCAATATTTTGGGAACTGAAAACCTCCCTTCCGCTGGCATCTGTCAAAAAGAAAGATTCGATTTCCGTGTTTGCCTCAAAACGAAAACCGCTTGAAAAAGGATTGGGAAATAATCTGAAATCTTCTTGCTGTGGCCCGGAGATTCCGGTGAAAAAATCATAATAAGGCTGCTGAAAACCAATGTTGACTATGCCGGGAGTGGCGGCCATGTCGGCAATGGTTGTTTCTCCTATGGAAAAGTCAATCTGATTCTGGCCCCCGGAAAAACTCCCGCCCCCGGTTCCAAAAAGCGTTTGCCCGAAAAGTTGCAGTGGTAAAATGAAGATAATGGGAAGAATAAAAATTTTCATGCCTTGCATTCTTTAAATTCGCCTGAAGGCGTATTAAAATCATCAGCCATCCAGATTTTGACTTTGCCGCTTCCGGATTTGGCTTTTCCCTTTCCGACTTTCTGAACTTCCTTTTTTAAAAGAGCTTCAACAAAAATATCAACGACCCTGTGAATGTCGGTAGGAAGTTGTTCGCATCTATTATTAAGGGCTTTTGAAGACATATTGGTCAATTTCAAAGTTCAAAAATACTTATTTTTTGAATGGCTCGCTTTTAAGAAACCATGGATTCGGGTCGAAATAAACCATGGTGTCTCAGACAAAGGTTGCAAGGAAACAAAAGGCACTGCTGACAAATTCTTCATTTCTCAATTTTTGAAAAACACGCATGTCCAAATAAGGCTGCCACATGAATATTTTTTTTCTCAATGTTCGCAAACCGGGAAAGTAATGGATAAAGACTTAGATAGACTACTTTTTTTACTTGAGGATTCACGCTTTTTTCAATGGAATCAGGCTACCTTAGAGAGTTTTATTACTGAAACTTCATGGCCGGTTCTGGATTCAGTTTCAACTACTTTTCGTACTTCTTCAACGGTTTCAGGGGTCAAATACCAGGAACCGCATAGGTCACACACCATTGCGTCTACATCTTTTACAACAATAGTGCTGCTTGCTTCGGAAAAGGTCAAGACGGTTTTGCCTTTCGCCATATTGCCTTCTTTACAGGAAACACATTTCATATCTTTCTTCTGGTTTTAAAATCTGGTTCAAAGTGTATTAAATCTGGCTCATAAAGTGTTACAATAATACCCGTTTTATCCACTTCAGAAAATGCAACTACTGCATGCAAAGGCCTGTTATTTATCATTTTAAAGATCAATTTGCTGGGAAATGGAAAATCCAAAGGATAATTTTCAACAACTTCAGCATCTCCTAAAAGTTCTTCCAATTCTTCCCGTTTAATGTTTCGATAAATCATTCTCATAGCTGCATGGTCCTTAATAAGATAGCTTTCAAACGAAAAATCCTCAATATGATATTTCATGAAAATGTAAATCTACTCATGAACCACTTTAGTGGATAAGGTCCTCCCGTCTTTCATCAAAACCAACAGTTGGTAAAAGCCTTTGGGTAAGCCGGAAACTTTGTACTCAAAAGCTGTTCCGGTGGTTTGAGCCTGAAAAACTTCCCTTCCGCTGGCGTCAAGCAGAAGGTAGCTTTCAATTTCTGCACTTGCCTCAAATCGAAATGCTTTGGAGAATGGGTTTGGAAAAAGTTGATAACCTGAAGGTTCTGGCTTTATGGCCGAAG
>JBIKMV010000244.1:0-3974 GCA_044359055.1 Catalimonadaceae bacterium | reverse complement strand
AAATGAATACTTGATAAACTTTTACTTTTTGCTTTTTACTTCCACGGCCATGCCTGAAGTTCCGATGGGCAACCCGGCGTAATTGAGCCGGTTCCGTGTATCGGTAATTTCGTGAATCAGGCCGGGGTCTTTTTCGAGGCCATTGCCTACTACCACAATATCAGCTCCTGCTTCCCAGGCATTTTCGGCTTTGGCGGCCGAATTGATGCCACCGCCCACTACCAAGGGGCAGGCCACAGCCCGTCTCACTGCTGCAATCATTTTTGCGGGTACAGGCTGAATTGCGCCGCTGCCGCCGTCCAGATATATGATTTTTAAACCCAGCATTTCACCGGCCATGGCGGTACATACGGCAATGTCTTCTTTATCAGCCGGAATGGGCTGGCTATTGCTGATGTAGGAAACTGTGGTAGACCGGCCGCTGTCTACCAGCATGTAGCCGGTCGGCAGAATCTCAAGGCCGGAATTTCTCAGAATGGGAGCAGCAATTACATGCTGACCGATGAGCAGCTCCGGATTTCGCCCGGAGATTAGAGAAAGAAGAAAAATGCCGTCGGCCTCGGGATGGATGTGCAGGTTGGAGCCCGGAAAAACGATGACCGGAATTTCGGACTGGAGTTTTAAGGTATCGATCAGGGAATGAAACTGGGTGCCGGAGATCAGGCTGCCGCCCACAAAGAAATAATCAACCCCGAGGCTGCAAAATTTCTTGAGTTCAGCCGGCAGCGTGCTCAAATCTGTCTTGTCGGGATCGAGCAAAACAGCCAGGCACTTTTTCTTGTCGGCTTGATTATTGAAAATTCTCTGAAGGAGCATGCTTGGATTGGGTCAGTTTACTTTCCAGATACTCGGTTATTTTTTCTCTGGCTATGGAAAGCAGAAAAGTGATGATGTAGCCCTGAATACTGGCAAACAGTGAGGAAGCAAAATCACTTTTCGGGTAGGAAATCTGACCATAATTTCGGTCCTGGTCTTTGTCCTTTTTTTTAAATGCCCGAATCAGGAGGTATGAGCCCAGGGCCACGCCTGCAAAAACCAGTCCCTGAACGGCCAGGCGCATGGTGTCTTGTTTCAGGCCGCTAACCTGTTCTTCCAGGGCATCTTTGAATTTGCTGGTTTTGTTCAGCAGATTTTGTCGTTCCATGTTTAAACTTTCAATTTGATGTAAGGTATTGGTCTCAGGTGTTTTCATCATTTTTTGGATTGTCGTCGGACCCGGCTTTGGGCTGATTGAGCGTATCCCGAAGTCGGGCTTCAATTTTATTTTTCAGTTTGATGTTGTTGCGGTTGGCATATACCGCCCAGGTGAGAAGGGCGTAAAAAAGACCCAGAACAAAAAAGCCTGCGAAAGGAAACCCCAGAAAATAGCTGATGAGGTAGGCCAGTCCGAAGTTCAGGCAAATAAGGCCGGAGATGGCTAAAAAAGCCATGACCAGAACCACCAGCGATTTGGTCAGCACTTCCACCAGTACTTCCTTGATGTCGTATTTGGCCAGTTCTATTCTGGCATCCAGATAGCCTTCAAAGTTTTCTATCCAGCGGTCGAGGCTCAGCATATTTTTTATTTTGCCAAACATATACACAAAATTGAAACCATTTCGCTTTGGTTCCTAATCCGGCTTAAAAATTTCAAGCCATTTCTGAAAGGCGATGGCCCTCCAAATCACCTGAAAATCAACAGAATCCGGTTTATTTTTCCATGCTTCGGCAAAGCGAACAAATTTTTTCGTATTGATAAACTCCTCCCGAAAGGCAAAGCTGCTGTGCCCGAGCAATCCGGAAAGCCACTCCCGGTTGGGTGCAGCAAATCCAATCTTGTCTCTGCGCAGGGCTATCGGTTCAGGCAGAAAGGGAGCAGCGGCCTTGCGGAGCAATTGCTTTGAAAATCCGGAGGCAATCTTGGCCGACCCCGGAATAGAAAAAAGCATTTCGGCAAGCGGTACAAAATCGGCAAAGGGCATCCTCGACTCCACCGACCAACGCATGGAATTGCGATCGGCAGCTTTGAGCAGAAAAGGAAGGGTCTGAGATGTGAAATCCCTGTGCAACTGGCCATTCAGGGACTCTTCCGGATCGGGAGGAACCTCTGCAAGCGCAAGAATCTCATTGGTAAAAATTTGACTTTCAGGCTTAAATTGAAGCATCAGCTTCCTGTGCCAATACGCACCGGGCAGACTTTTGAGCTTTTGAAAAAGGGCAGGTTTCAGCACATGCGAAAATGCCGGCGGAAAAATACCGTGGGCCATATGCTCCCAAAACCAGGTTTCCAGATGCCGGGGATAGCCCCCGAAGATTTCGTCGGCACCCTGCCCATCGAGGCTCACCTTTACGCCCTGAGAAGCCACAAGCCTGAAAACGGCATACTGCGAATAGGCATTCGGTCCCGGCGGCGGCTCGTCGAGTGTGCGGATCATGTCTGCCATATTTGCCTGAAAATCAACAAAATCAGGACAAACTGTATGAAAGGAGAAATGATTTTGGCCGGCCACCATGCGGGCAAAAGCCTCTTCATTCCGGGCATCTCCGGGGAAAAGGGTGGCCATAAAGGCCTTTCTTTGTTCTGAATTTCCGGAAGCCTTATCGGCAAACGCCACGAGCCCGGCAATGGCAGAACTGTCAATGCCCCCGCTGAGGCAGATTCCCAAAGGCACATCGGCCTGCAATCGAAGGCCAATCATTTCTACCATCAATTCCCGGATGGCTTCCACCCTTTCAGATTCTTTTCTTTCAGACTGAAAATCAAAGGCTTTGCTGTAACAGAACTGATGGTAGGTTCCGATGCTGCATTTTCTATCCTGCAAACCGATCTCTATGAAATGCCCGCCCCGCAGCCTGAAAATGTCCGCGAAAAAAGTGTCTTCCGACTCGTCCGACAGGCCGTATGCAAGAAATCGGGCCGCTGCCCTGCGGTTTATTTTTTTGGGAAGGCCAAAATCGAAAAGGGCCTTGATTTCAGAAGCAAAGCAGAGGTTTGGTCCCTGCATGCTGAAATAAAAAGGTTTGATGCCGGCCGGATCTACCGAAGCAAAAAAGACCTGCTTTTCGAGATCGAGGATGGCAAAAGACCACATACCGTCCATTTTGTTCAGCACAGCTTTGCCCCATTTCCGATAAGCCAGCAGAAGCACCTCGCTGTCAGTTTCGGTCCGGGTAGCGACACCCAAATCAGCCAGTTCTGCTCTGATATTCTTGTAGTTATACAACTCACCGTTGAAAATCAGGGCTACCTTTCCATCGGCAGAAATCATGGGCTGCCTGCCCTCCGGAAGGGGATCTATGATGGCCAGTCGGCGGTGCATGAAGCCGGCAAGGGCAAACTGCCCGGAGTCGGAAAGGTGATCTGAAAAAAGATTTTTTTGGCCATCGGCCCCAATACTGCAAAACCCGAAACCATCGGGGCCCCTGTGTTTCAGGGTCTCAGCGGTTTTACTGAGCTGGGAAAAATTCCAAACGGGTTCGAACTGAACAAATCCGGCAATGCCACACACGGCTCAAAAATCATAAAAAAGCCGGGACAGAGGAGAAAAATTTATCCAGGTTTGAATTTCAAACAGGTTTCCTGCCGTGATGCAGGCGCTCTGCGGATTTTTCAGGCGTTCAAAAAATGCAAATCCGGACAACGGGAGAATATTCTTTAAAAATATCTGTCCGTTTACGGCCGGACCATGTCCAAAAACCGGCATTGAGTGCCGTAGGTACGAAATATGGGGGCAGATCAGAGTTTCAGGTTGACAGCCCTTCAAACATAAAGCCGATGTATTTGAGCAAACACTCACCCCGGAGGGGTGAAAGGTTTATAGAAAAACAAATTCCAAACCCACCCCCCCCGGAGGGCTGGCACATCTGGTGCAAAGGCGGTTTGGAAGTGTTCCCGGCAGCAGCGGGTGGCGTGTGGGGACACAACGCCACGGCGGCGTTTCAGGTTTCAGGTTGGCTACCCTTCTAATCTTAAACCTGAATACCATTAACTAACT
>JBIKMV010000243.1:0-3997 GCA_044359055.1 Catalimonadaceae bacterium | reverse complement strand
AAAAGAACAGAAATATTCACTTCGGGATTTCTGGCAGTTTGCCGAAAAGAAGCAACAGGCAACCAAGACCAAAGATCCGCAATACCAGATGAAATTGCTCTTCCGTGATTTCGGAGATCAGTCGGTGCTGGATTACGAAGAAGCCCACCTGACCGAAAAGTACGAGGATTACAAAATGCTGGTGAAAGAATACAGAGACGGTATTTTGCTATTCTCCCTCATGGACAAAAAAGTATGGACCAAAGCCCTGGAAGACACCCTAGGTCTGAAGGCCTACCATGATCAGAATAAAGGAAAATACAACTGGAATCAGCGGGTGAAGGCCACCATTTTCTCGGGCTCCAATCAGCCGGTGATAGAAGGCGTAAAAGCCAAACTGGCCGCAGGAAAATTTGAGGTTACCGACCTGAAATATGATGCAGCCCGGTTTTCCGCCAAAAACAAAGAAACCGGCATTGTCAATGGCCTGTCGGTGGCTACCCACGCCCGGAACCTGAACTTTGACAAATCGCTTACGGTTGAGCTTTGCGGTTTTGCAGCCAAAGATGAAAAAGCCTCAGTGGCCATGAAAAGAGCACAGTACATTGCTGATACCCTCGTAAAATTGGGTGTAGAGCGGTCCAGGATTCTGGTAAAAGACTCCGGAAAAAGCCATTTTCTAGCAACACCGGAAGAAAGTCGCAGGGTTAGCTTCAGGGTTTTTTCCAATTCTCCCAAAGTAATGAAGCGGATGGCCAATGCACTCGAGCCCCTGAGCCTGGAGGTAACAGAAGGCCTTTTTCAGAAAGAGGAAAACAAAGTGATAGACCAGTTGCCGGAGTGGAAAACCGGACAGTACACCATCCCCTTCAACAACAGAATCAACTATGTGGTGGTAGAAGGCGTGGAAGCCCCGAGAGAAAAAACGCTGGAAGAAGCCCGCGGGGCCGTCATTTCAGATTATCAGAATTATCTGGAGAAACAATGGATTGACGGCATGAAAGTCCAGAATCCGGTTTCTATTGACGAAACCCTTGTGAAAAAAATGATAACAAAATAAACAACCATCCAATGGCAACAGAGCGGGCCTGGCTCGCTTTTGTTGTTTTTGGGGAAAGACAAAATGAAACCGGGAATAGCATTGGGTAAAGGAATAACGGGCAGATGGGTCATCTGTCTTTTAAGCCTTTATCTGGTTTCAAGGCCGGTTTCTGTTTATTCACAAGCCGGGCAGGGTACACCTGTTGACAGGATTGTGGCCAAAGTAGACAATCAGATTGTGCTGAAATCTGAAGTAGAACTGGGGTGTCTTCAGGCCAGACAACAAAATACCGACATTCCGGCTGCCTTGCTCAAATGCAAGGTTTTCGAGCAACTTCTGGTGAATAAAATGATGCTGGCCAAGGCCGAAATAGATTCGGTTACCATAGAAGACCAAATGGTGGAAGACCAGCTCGACCGGAGAATGAGCTATATGATTCAGGCGATTGGTTCCCGCGAAAAACTGGAAGCCTATTATAAAAAATCCATAGATCAGTTTAAAGTGGAGCTGAAAAAGGAGGTAAGAGACCAGATGCTGATTCAGAAGGTGCAGGAAAGCATAAGCAAAAACACAAAAGTGACCCCTTCCGAGGTAAAGAAATTCTTCAACGAAATACCCAAAGACTCCCTGCCTTTTTTCTCTACGGAAGTGGAAGTGGGTCAGATTGTGGTGTTCGCCCAGGTAAGCCGGGCAAAAAAACTGGAGGCAAAACAGAAACTGGAAGACCTGAAGAAACGCATTGAGGCCGGGGTGGATTTTGAATTTCTGGCCAAAGCCTACTCTCAGGATCCCGGCTCTGCGAAGGAAGGAGGCAACCTGGGATTCTGGGGCAAAGGTGCCATGGTACCCGAATACGAGGCCGCTGCCATGAAACTGGAACCCATGCAGCTCAGTGAAGTTGTGGAATCCCCTTTTGGCTTTCACCTGATTCAGTTGCTGGAAAAGCGCGGCAACGAATACAATTCACGGCACATTCTCATCAAACCCGAAGCCGGCGAAGAAGAGCTGCTTATGGTTTATCAGAAACTCGACTCCATCCGCACAGCTCTGATGCAGGACAGTCTGAAATTTGAAGCGGCGGTAAAAAAATTCTCCGAAGACAAGGAAACCCGGCAATCAGGCGGCTACTTTTCTGATCCTCAAACGGGAATCAACCGCATTCCTACCGAGAATCTGGACCCGGGTATTTTCTTCACTATCGATACCCTGAAGCCCGGTCAATACACCAAAGCACTGGCATACAAAACCCAGGATGGTAAAAAAGGAGGCCGGATTTTGTTCTTCAAATCCAAAGTACTGCCCCATGAGGCCAATCTGAAGCAGGATTATCCCAAAATTCAGTCGGCCGCTCTGGAAAAAAAGAAAGCAGAATCCATCAAAAACTGGTTTAAAAAAACCAAATCAGAGGTGTTTATCAGCCGTAACAAGGAATTTGCCGACTGTGATATTCTGAAAGAAGAAGATTTTTAAAGATACGATTCCAAAAAAGATGATGTGGAAAGATGATGGTGAAGCAGCGCAGGCATTGAATGCTGCATTCGGACAGCTGCAGGCAGAAATCGGAAAGGTGGTGATCGGACAGGATAAAGTGGTAAAATCTCTGTTGATATCCATTTTCTCCCAGGGTCACAGCCTGCTTGTGGGCGTACCCGGCCTGGCCAAAACCCTGCTGATTCAAACCGTTTCTCAGGCTTTGGATCTGAGTTTCAACAGAATTCAGTTTACGCCCGACCTTATGCCATCTGATATTGTAGGATCAGAAACCATGGACCAGAACAGGAATTTCAAATTTGTGCACGGGCCCATCTTTGCCAATATCATTCTGGCCGATGAAATCAACCGAACCCCGCCCAAAACTCAGGCAGCCCTGCTTGAATCTATGCAGGAGTATGCCGTAACGGTAGCAGGCCAGAAGTATCCATTGGAAAAACCCTTCTTTGTCCTTGCCACCCAGAATCCGATTGAGCAGGAAGGAACCTATCCCCTTCCGGAAGCACAGCTCGACCGGTTCATGTTCAACCTGAAAGTTGGTTACCCTGAGTTTCATCATGAAGTTGAAATTGTTCAGGCCACCACTTCCGACAACAAGCCCGAAGTCAGGAAAGTGATGGGCAAAGAAGAAATCATAGCCTTTCAGCATCTGGTAAGGCGGGTTCCGGTAACGCAGAATGTAGCCGAATATGCTGTAAGGCTGGCCTCAAAAACCAGACCGGGCACAGAAACTGCCGCACCTGAGGCCAATGAATTTCTGGAGTGGGGTGCCGGGCCCAGGGCATCGCAGAATCTGGTACTTGCAGCCAAATGCCACTCCCTGATGGCAGGCAAGTATTCTCCTGATATAGAAGATGTAAGAACAGTAGCACAGGAGGTACTCAGACACAGAATTGTGCGCAATTTTAAAGCCGAAGCCGAAGGACATACAGTGGAAGACATCATCAGCAAACTGATGTAAACCAAGGCAACATTTTTTCTGAACCATGAGCAAATCACATCTGAAGTTCTTTGGCCTCAGCCTTCTGGTTATCTTCATCGATCAGGTAACCAAACTTCTGGTCCATTTCAATATGGAATATGGCCTTCCCGGACAAATATTAATTTTCGGAAACTGGTTTAAGCTTCATTACACCCTCAATCCGGGTATGGCTTTCGGCCTGGAACTGGGTTCGGACTATGGCAAGCTAATGCTCACAAGCTTCCGGCTGCTGGCCATGACGGGAATCGGATATTACCTGAACAAGATTATTAGCCAAAAAATGCCCACGGGTTATATCATTTGCATTGCCCTGATATTGGGTGGAGCTGTGGGCAATCTGGTGGATTCCGTTTTTTACGGCGTGTTCCTAAACAATGCACCCGAAGGCAGTCACTCGCCCTGGTTTCACGGACAGGTAGTGGACATGGTGTACATTGATATCTGGGAAGGTTTTCTGCCGGACTGGATTCCCTTCGTGGGTGGGCAATATTATGCATTCTGGC
>JBIKMV010000059.1:0-14026 GCA_044359055.1 Catalimonadaceae bacterium | reverse complement strand
AAAGGCCTTCCCGGGCGCACGGGATACTCGGCATCAAAATTTGCCATGGTCGGATTTCTGGAAGCACTCGAACTGGAATTGCTGAAAAAGGGTGTACATGTGCTGCTGGCCAGTCCCGGATTTACAGCAACGGCCATACGGGAAAATTCTCTTACCAAAACAGGTGAAGCTCAGGGCATTTCTCCACGGGAGGAGGAAAAAATGATGAAACCCGAAGAAGTGGCCCTTGAGATTCTGAAGGCTGTGGAAAAAAGGAAAAGAACCCTGATTCTCACCGGAGAAGGAAAACTGATGGTTTTTCTGAATAAGTTTTTTCCGGCATGGGTCGGTAAAAAAGTTTATCAAAAAATGGCAGCCGAACCGGATTCGGGGCTTTTGCCTTAGCTATCTTTCGGGCGCTTTGATTTTTTGTGAATCTTCCGTCCATTTTCTGCCTCATAGCGTTGCCAGCCATTCTTCAGCATGCGGGAAATCTCTGTTCTAAGGGCTTTGGGAGAAATCACTTCTACTTCAGGTCCAAAGGAAAGCAACTCCATTTTAATGTCGTGGTTGATAAAAATTTTCAGGCTAATCCGGATTTCTGATTCGTTTTCCAGAATGATTTTCTGAGAACTGTGCAGCGGCAAGGCCAACACATATCTGCCCTGAACCGGCCTGAAAGATAAAACTACTCTCCTGACCTCATCCGGATTGCCGGCCGTAATCCCGAATACGGTTTCAAACTGAGCCTTCCAGTCTTCAGCGTTTTCGGGGTCAAAATGGCTGCTGAGCCTTTTCAATCCTTCCATCCTGTCGATACCGTAGGTTTTCACTTTGGGACTTCCATCTTCGAAGGCAAGAAGATACCAGCGGTTTTTAAATTCCTTCAGCGCCAGGGGGTTTACTATGCGCAGAGAGGCTGGCTCACCATCAAACTTCCGATACACAAATTGAATTTTCCGCCTGTCAGAAATCATCTTCAGTAAAAACATCATGTGCTCAGAACCCTGCGCCTTTCTGTCGTCCGGAAATAAAACAGAGTCAGCAATGGTTTTCATTTGCATAATCTGATACATTTCCATGGTGTCCAGAAGGTATTCCAGAATTCTGGAAGTGGGTGGCTTTTCGGTTAGCCTGTACCCATTCAGCCTTCGGTTAAACTCAATGCAAATGCCGTATACCTCCTTCAGTTCGATAATATCCCGCTGCAGGGTACGCTTTGAAAAATTCTCTGCCCGGTCAGGAAAATCAGGAAATTTCGCATACATCTCCTTTTTGTATTGCTCTAAAAGCTCATCGAACGAGATCACCGGACTTTCTTTAATCCACCTTAGGATAAAAATAAGCCTGTGCAGCGAGGTTTTGGATGTCATTGAACCGTGTTTTCTGAGTTTCGGTTCAAAAGTAAATTATGCAATGGATATTTCCTCTGGCCTATTTTTTTACCGGCAAGAATCCGATTTCGATTCGATTGTTGTTTACATGGAAATTCTCGGTTTCCTGATGGAAGACTTCTACAAGGGTCATGTCTTTTTCGATGCGGGTTTCAAATCCGAGGTGGTCAGAAAGTGCCTGAGCCTTTGATCTTTCCAGTTCTTTGAACTCATAGCCCGCCAGCAACCTGCCTTTCCGGGTAAGCGCCGGATCGATATCCGAAAGCGGCACATTGAATGTACATATGAAAAGAATATGAAAGCACTGGGCCAGAAATCCGTCTGATAAATTGAGGAGGGAGGTTACGGGAGAATTGGCATTTTTTCCCCGGTCTGAAAGAACAAGTTCGGCGTCTTCGATTACACATATGGAATTGGGTAAATCCTTCCATATCCGCATCATTACAGGGTTGCCAAGGTTAGAGGCCAGGTCCGCAGGCAGATAGATTACAGACCGGCGGGTCTGGCTGATGAGGTGACGAATGTAGGTGGTTTTTCCGGTTCCGGGCTTCCCATACAACAATATTACCCCTGCGGTTTCCCTGTTTCGTATATTCTCAAGAATGGTCTGATGCACCGGATAAAGGTCATCGTTGTAATTCATTTCCAGATTCAATGGCTTAGACTTCAGGACAAAGTTCTCTGTCTTTAGCCCATCGAATTCGGACTGAATAAGATGAAGCCGGGTCTCGCCGACTTTTTCTTTTTGCCTGAAATTGTTTCTGAGCTGCTCTTCCAGCATAAATGCCTGATTTTCTGAGTATTCGCCATATAATATCCGAATGACCTTCCAGCCTGTATCAAAGTAAAGCAGCATATCTTCAGATAAAACAACCAGGTTGTCATCGATTTCAGGCAGGCCGTTTTTTTTCAGCATGCGCCTGTACTGCCAGTCGGCCCGGATTTCATCCCCGAAATTTTCTTTCACCCAATTCATGGCCTCGGGCACCTTCATCTTTTCCAGCAATATTGAACTCGGCAAACGATTGAAAATAAGGGCATATGCTTTAAATGGATTGACAAGATAGGGCAGGTTCTCTGAGAAAATGGCCTGCAGTTGGCCTGAATTGTAGGTCCTGCCCCGAAGGTCAGTTTTTGAATTTACATTAAGTTCCATGATACAAATTAGAGCCCCTCAGCGACAAAAGTTGTCGCTCTGAAAAAACGCGAAAAAAAAAATTTCCTCAAGAAAATGCGGCCTGGAGCGCCGGAGATGCATTATCTGAAGAAAAACTGCCGGGAGAGGGTGAAATCGAATTTAGGTATCGAGACAGAGCACTGGAGGAAATGGGAAATTTGGTTTTTGTCTCAATAAGATTCTTGCATATCCTTAAAAATTCAAATTATTTTGATTAGAAAAGAAAAAAGAAGCTCTCTTGGAAATATTCATCAAAATGTCAAAATTCATTTTTTATCAATTTTCAATACCATGAAAACAATTTACACAATATTATTTTCCATTCTTCTGATTCACAACAATTTTGCACAAGTTGTAAATTACGATTTCAATTTTGAGGCAGGCAGCACCACGGGCTTTTGGAATTATTTTGAAAACGGCAGCAATACCACCGGGGTAACTTTCGTACCCAATCCCTTTCCGGGCGGGATAAACACCTCTGCCACAGTAGCTAAATTTACTGCATCGGGAGATGGCGGCGAATGGGCAGGCTGCGAATCGCTTTATGGCACTCTGGGAAAATGGCGCTTTAACGGCTCATCTCCCACCACTGTAACCATTGATGTGTACAAGTCTACCCTGAGTCCGGTGGCGATAAAATTTACCAGCACCAATCCGGCAGGACAAGGAACGGTTTTCTTTGGTTTGGCGACTCCTTCAGCTATCAATCAATGGGTAACCTTGACTTATGTGGTTGATTTTGCCGCACTGGGAGGAGAAAACAATGCCGATAACAACTTCGGAACCAACCAGTTTGTAATCCATGTGGACAAAAATGCAAACCGGGGCAGCAACCAGGATGTATATTTTGACAACCTTAAGTTTACGGCCAACCAGCTTGCCGGACCTGTACTTCCGCCTCCTCCGGTAGATCCTCCAAGCGTGGCGGCACCCGTTCCACCCGCAAGAAATCCTTCGGATGTAATTTCTATTTTCTCCAATGCCTACAGCAATCTGCCCGGAACAAAAATCGGAAAAAACTGGGGTGAGGCAACCAAAGCCAGTACCATCCATATAGACGGAGACAGCATTAAGCGACTGCTCAACTTTAATTATCAGGGCATTGTGTTAGCCGGCCCTGTAAACATGACGGGGTTTGAAAAAGTGCACATCGATTTTTTCAAAACCGATCAGGCTCAGTTGAAATTTTCCATCATCAATGTGGGCGGAGGCGATGTGACCAAGTTGCTTAATATCTCAGAGCCTGGATGGAACTCATTTGACATCCCGTTGACGGATTTTCCGGGTCTGAACCTGGCCACTGTGCATCAAATGAAACTGGAAGGTGCTCCTACTCAGGGGAATACAACGGTATATTTTGACAATCTCTATGTGTACAAAAGCACTACCCGTGTTGCTGGTCCTTTGAGTGAACAACAGATCAGCATTTTTCCCAATCCGGCTTCAGACCGGATTCAAATCGAAGGGAAAGAACTGATTTCAAAAGTATCTGTATTAAATCTCCAAGGTCAGGAGGTTCTGGTGGATTATCCCTTTAAAACTTCATCCGTACTAAACACTTCTGGTCTGACCAAAGGCCTTTATCTGGTAAGGGTTATCCTGGCCAGGAAAGCCATGATTTACAGGTTTACCAAAGAGTAGGTCTGTTTTAGCATAAAATTCACGGAAAATGAAATCACCCGGTTTTGAATTAAATCCTCCCTGGCAAGGCTGGATTTTTAAAGAAATCTGATCTTAGATTCAATGAAAGGAACAATCATTGGTTAATTGTGAAAAATGAAAAAGTTAATTTACCCCACCATTGGAGGGGTTAATTTTTTTATAGGCCATGATTTCCCTGATGAAAAAAGTCTTTTGAAAACATGTAATCTTTTTGAATTCAACAAATTATGAAAAAATATTTTAAAGCATCCATTGTAACAATACTGTTGTTTTTTCATCTTTCAACCAAAGCGCAGGAAACCAAGGTATCCCTGACCCTTTATGAAGGTGTGATTATTGGAGGATATGTGGACGATGGTGCGTTTCTCAATTTCGGAGGACCCAATCTGAATATCAGCCTCAAAAACTCAAAATTCTTGTTGGGGATGTTTCCGTCACTGCGGCTCAAAGAAGACAATGCAACACCAAAAAACGCATTAGTTACACCCGCATTGGGCATTGGCTTTACCTGCATTTATAAGAGTATGGCCTTTCAATTGCCATTTTATTACAATCCCAAAACGCCAAAAGAAAATGGCAAATGGAATATCGGCTTTGGCATTGGTTTTAAAATTTCAGGTTTAAACAAGAAATGATTTTGAATCTTCTGAACACCGGAATCAAAAAAGTCCTTTTTGCCTTTTCATGAAAGGATTCCTCGGGTTAATTCTCTGATTTAAAGCTTAATACATCATGATAAAAAGAAGTTTTGGTTTTCTGATTCTTCCTTTCCTGGCCAACCTCCCATCCTATGCAGGCAATGGAAACTATTTGGTGCGCTGCAACCAAAAACTGGTAGAGGTGGTAATGGAGGATCTTTTTACGCCGGTTGTGGCAAGTCGGGTGAATGCATATCCCAATCTGGCCGCTTATGCAGTTCTTCAAAAAAAAGGAAAAACACTCGAGCCCTTAGAAGAAAATCTGAATCAGTTTGAAAAAATTTCAGAACCCAAAACCAAGGTGGATTTGTCCCTTTCGGCTCTCTTTGCCTTTACGACGACGGCAAAAAAGCTGATTTACAGCGAATATATGTTCGATGAATTTGAGGCAATTGAATCCGGGATCTGGCTTAAAAAAAACAAAAAAGACACCTTGCTTTTGCGCCTTTCGAAAGAATACGGCAGGCAAGTGGCACAGGAAATCATAGTCTGGATGAAAAAAGACATTTACGACTACACCCGAACCCTTACCCGGTATGTAATTACAGATTCAGCAGGTGCCTGGATTCCTACAGGACCCGGATATGCAAATGCCCTGGAACCCAATTGGCCCTTGATGCGATCCTTTGTTTTCGATAGTACAAATGTCATTAAAGCCATTCCGAATGTAAAGTACAGCGAAGACAAAAACTCACCGTATTACAAAAATGCCTTTGCCCTTTATCAGCAATCTCAAAATCTGGACACCGCCAAGCGTTTGATTGCCTGGTATTGGGACAACAATCCCAACATTCTGAAATCGGATGGCCATGTCAATTATTTCATTCATAAAGTAAGTCCCGGAGGGCATTGGATCAGAATTGCCTGCCAGGCTGTAAAAAACAGAAACCTCGATGAATTTCAAACGGCTGAAGTTTTTACCTATTTAGCTCTGGGTATTTATGAGGGTTTCCGCAGTTGCTGGACCGAAAAGTATAAATCCAATGCCATGCGGCCGGAAACCTACATCAACCGGCTGATTTCACCTCAATGGAAATCTTATATCGAAACCCCGCCTTTTCCCGAATATACCAGCGGGCATAGCGTCGTTTCCAGTGCCAGTTCTACCATATTAACCGCATTGATAAAGCAGCCCTATGCCTTTACCGATTCCAGCGAAATGTACCTTAATATGCCCCCCCGAAAATTCAAAAGTTTCAGAGAAGCTTCCAATGAAGCCAGCATAAGCCGGTTTTATGGCGGTATTCATTTTATGCCTTCCTTGAATAATGGTATCATTCAGGGAAATGAAGTGGGCAATTTTATTCTGAACCGGTTTAAAAAAACAGCAAAGTGAAAGCAAAAAGCGGTTTACAAATACTTTTCTTTCTGGCTGCCAGCCTTGGGGTTCTCACTGTTGCAGCCCAAAACAAGTTGTTTACCCTGGTATCTCCCGACTCTTCAGGAGTAAAATTTTCCAATATCATCCAAGATGACAAAGAGATCAACATCCTGGAATACCTCTATTTTTACAATGGAGCCGGAGTTTCTATCGGCGATGTAAACAACGATGGATTGCCTGATTTATATTTTACATCCAACAGATACGAATGCAAACTTTACCTTAATAAGGGAAACCTGAAATTTGAAGATGTAACCCAAAAAGCCGGTGTGGGCGGAAATCCAGGGGCGATTGTGACGGGCGTAGTGATGGTGGACATCAACAATGACGGATGGATGGATATGTATTTGTGCCGTTCGGCTTCCAAAGACCCCGAAATGAGGCGCAACATTTTGTATGTCAACAATCGGGATGGCTCCTTTACCAACCGGGCGAGGGAATATGGAATAGACGACGATGGCTACGGCACCTGCGGTTATTTTAATGACCTGGACGGAGACGGAGACCTGGACCTGTTCGTCGTAAATCACCCCCATAATTTTGAAGAAACAGATGGCATCCACCTCACCTACAATAAATCCAGGGTATTGGTGGCAGCAAAAGACACTTCGCTGCGGGGCGAATCCAGCCGGTATTATGAAAATGTAAATGGCAAATTTGTAGACAAAACCTATGCAGCCGGGCTCCGGACCCGGTCTTTTGGCTTAAGTGCCTTGCTTCAGGATTTTAATGGTGACGGCAAAACGGATATTTACCTGGCCAACGATTTTCTGGAACCGGATTACCTTTTTGTGAACAAGGGAAACGGAAAATTTGTCAATGAATTTGACAAGCATTTCCGGCATGGTTCATACTTCAGCATGGGCACCGATTATGCCGACCTGAACAATGACGGCCACAGCGATTTGATTGTGACGGATATGCTGCCCACTGACAACCGTCGCCGGAAGCAACTTCAGCGGCCAAGCAATTACGATATATTTGACAAACAAGTGAAATACGGCTTTGGATATCAGTACCTCAAAAATGTGGTTCAGATCAACAATGGCAATGGCCAATATTCGGAGCTCAGCTACTTTACCGGAATGGCATTCAGCGATTGGAGCTGGGCGGTTTTGATCCAGGACTTCGACCTGGACGGACTCAAAGATGTGTACATCGCCAATGGTATGCCCAGGGATATTCACGATTTGGATTATGTCCGGTTTAAAATGGACTCCATTAAAAAAGCCCTCGTCAAAACAAAAAATGCGAACGATATTCTGAAATTACTTTCTGCCATTCCCACCGTTCGGATTCAGAAACATTATTACAAAAATTATGGGCATCTTCAATTCAGAAAAGAGAGCAAAGAGTCTGGCTTAGAAGAATTTGCATGGAGTTTTGGTGCGGCCTACGGCGATTTGGACGGCGATGGCGATCTTGAAATTGTGGTAAACAACACAAATGATTATGCCTTTATCTATAAAAACAATTCGGCAGAATCCCGGCTGGGGAATTCGATCCAGATTCTGCTCAGGGGACCCAAAAATAACCTGAACGGGATTGGGACAAAAATCAAAATCACCACACCTGACGGGACAAAAACCAGCACCGTGGTTAATCCGATGAAAGGCTATTTGTCGAGCCACGACAAGAAACAGGTTATTGGAATAGGTAAAAATACGGAAGCACAAATGGCAATAACCTGGCCCGACGGCAAGCACCAAATCTTCAATGCGGTAAAGGCCGGCAAGCCCATTTCAATTGAATATGAAGAAGGTATGGAAATCACCCAAAAACCCGAAAAAAAGAAATTCCTTTTTGAGGATTTAACTGAAAAAATCGGGCTGAATCACTTTTTCAAGGAGAATGAATTTATTGATTTCAAGCTGGAACCCCTTCTGCCTCACCGATTTTCCCAATTCGGACCCTGTCTTGCAGTGGGCGATTTCAACGGCGATAAACTTGAAGATTTATTTGTAGGCGGAGCAAAAGATCAAGCCGCTTCGATATATTTCCAAAATGCTGACACCTCTTTTTCAGCCACAAAACAATCTGCATTTGAAGCCGACAAGTTGTTTGAAGATGGGGCTGTTTCTGTCCTTGACTTTGACAAAGACGGTGATAACGACCTGATTGTGGCATCCGGTGGCAACGAGTATCCAAACCAACCAACCAAATCCCCGGTCCGGCTGTATTTGAACGACGGCAAAGGAAATTTTAAAACAAGTAAATATTCCGGCAGATTTTTCACCTCGGCCAACACCATTGCCATTTCGGATATGGACAAGGATGGAAATCCTGAAATTTTCGTGGGCGGCAGGGTAGTTCCCGGCCACTACGGACGCATTCCCAAAAGCTATCTGTTTACGGTAAAAGGCGATTCATTGCAGGAAGTTCAGCTTTCGCCGGCCATTGCTTCGGCGGGTATGGTGACTTCGGCCACCTGGGCAGATTTCAACCAAGATGGGTGGATGGATCTGGCCGTAGCGGGAGAATGGATGCCAGTTTCTATTTTCTACAACGACAAAGGAGTACTTGGAAATCAAGCCTTTACCATGGAAAACAGCCAGGGTTGGTGGAACAAAATTGTGGCAGCCGATGTGAACAAAGACGGAAAAATGGATCTCATTGCCGGGAACATGGGTTTAAATTCGAGGTATCGGGGAAGCAAAGAAAAGCCCATGACCATGGTGGTGAGCGATTTCGACAACAATGGCAGCACCGATTGCATGATCAGTCTTTATGTGCGTGACAAAAGTTACCCCATCGGCTTGCGGGATAATGTATTGGACCAAATGCCCTACCTGAGGAAAAAATTTCTCCGGTATCACTCGTATGCAGATGCAACTGTACAGGATATTTTTTCTCCTCAGCAATTGGAAAAGGCAGCCCACTTTTCAGCTACCCATCTGGTTAGTTCTGTATTTATCAATGAAGGAAACGGAACCTTTAAAGACTTGTTTTTACCGGCCGAAGCCCAGTATTTTCCCATCAATGCCATTGAAATTCAGGATTTTAATCAAGACGGGATCAGTGATTTGCTTGTGGCGGGCAATGATTTTTCCTCCGAGGTAGAAACCGGGAGAAACGATGCCGGAATTGGTTTGTATCTGGTTGGGCAGGGAGATGGCCATTTCAAAACCATGCCCACAACCGAATCGGGTTTGTTTATACCCGGGGATGTAAAGACCATGGTACCGATTAAAGTCGGCCAGCAAACCCACTTTGTGGTGGGGAAGAACCGGGATTTTCTTCAGGTGGTGGGGAGGAACAGGAACTAAACTTCTGGGTCTGGTTGCGAATGAAAATTCAAAAACCTTACGACTACTGCATAATCTTTCTATTGGGTGTTAAAAATCTTTGTTTTAAGAACCGAATTTTCACCCGGCCAAAAATATGTTCGCGATGGCCGAAATGGTTCTCACCGCCTTACCACCAACTTCCGATAAAAGTGGCTGGTTCCGGACTTTAGGTTTAATATGTAAATGCCATCTTTACAATGGCTTACATCCAGAAAAGAACCTTCTGAAGGAAGAATTCCGGTTGCCAGGTTTCTGCCGGTCAAATCCATCAGGCTGAATTCACAGTTTTTGTTCTGTAAACCGGTGACATAGACTTTTCCATCCGAAGGATTTGGAAAGATGGAAAAACCCAATTCTTCAGGGCCGTTTACCATGGTGGCACAATTGGAGCCCACCACATAGGGAACATATCTGGTAACGGCCAGTCCGCCGGCAAAAGCAAATTTTACGGCATAGTTGATGGTGGAACCAAGCGTTTGTCCTGTGATGGTGCGGGAAAATTTTCTTCCGCCTACATTCGTCATTGGCAATTCGGAAAAGGGATTTTGGCGCCAGAGATAGGCAATCAGATCGGGCTTGTTGTCCAGCAGTTCAAATGTGATTTTCACATCCGTTCCAAAGGTTTCGAATTTGTACTTGTAGCCATCGGTAAAGGAACCTATGGTGGCAACATTATCCGTCCCTTCGCACTCCAGAATCTGCAAGGTGGTGGCATTGAGTACAATGGGGTTGTTGGCAGCGGCGTTTCCTGACATATCTTTAGCCGAAACCGAAAAAGTATAACTGGTCAGAGGGCTCAGGCCCGAAATGATACCCGATTTCTGGACACCCGAGTTGCCGAATATGGTATCTATCTCACTGCCATGCTGTACGATGTATTTCACTATGCCGGAATTGTCCAGGGCATTGAGTTTCAGCTCAACGGTAGAGCCGGTGATGGTTCCGACACTTGCCGTGAAATTGGCGGGAGGCTGGGTATCGGGTGTAATGTTTTGATAAACCCGAACATAATCAATTATCATAGAAGCCTGGGAAAAGGAAGCAGGAATGTTGCCTGCATAACCACCCATAGCGATGTTGAAAATGAGGTATTGTTCCTTATCGAAAGGCCAGGTGCTGGCATCTTTGACAGCGGGATTGTAAGTGTAAAAGGCTACGCCATCCAGCAAAAAAGTGATTTGGAATGGCGACCAGTTCATGGAGTAGACATGGTAGTTTTGGGCAATATCTGTGGCCTGAATACCCCCTTTGTTCACCGTATTACCGAAAGAAGAGGGCGTGTGGATGGCACTTCCAATGTAATTGAGTGGCTGATTGGGAAAAATACCATGCTCCATGATGTCAAGTTCACCGCAGGCCGGCCAGGGTGTGGTTCCAAATTGGGAATCGAAAAAAGCACCGTCTTCATTGATGTTTTTGCCCAAAAGCCAAAGGGCAGGCCATGTACCGGCATTGTTAGGGGCTTTGGCTCTGATGTCCACCCGGCCGTAGCGGAAGGCAAATTTTGAATTCAATCGGGCGGAGGTAAACTGCTTGGTTACATTTTGATCTGTAAAGTTTTCCCTTTTGGCTACGATATTGAGGTCGGTACCGGATACAAAGGAATTGTCCAAACGGTTGGTGTAGTGCTGCACCTCGTTGTTGTACCAACTTCCTCCGGCAGGAATCTGGGTTTGATGAAACCATTTGGCCGGGTTTATGGCTCCCTGATAATCAAACTCATCTGACCAAACCAGGTCGTTGTACACCACATCTACCTGAGAAAAGGTGGTTGACACCATGAGGGCAGAAAAAGCGAGCAGGATTATCTTTTTGGAAGAAAAGGAGAAAAAGTAGGGAATCATTGTTAAAGCTTTAATTCAAATGAAGAGAAAAAAAGACATTCAAACTAATCAACTTCAGGTTCATTTTTTCATCATTTTATTTTTTTACGATGCGGCCGAAAACAAGGCAACATTATCTCTTCAATGATTTTTATTGAGGGTATGAGACAAGATTAAATTCTGATTTTCAATTTGTTAATCCGAAAAAACCAAGTAAGCACAGGCCCCTTTTCCACCTTGGAGTTTTTTTTTAGGGGTTATTTTGATTAGAAAATTCCCCCGGATTCCTCTTGATGTTTGAAGCAAGGGAATTGTCTTGCGTGATACATCCCGACCTGAAAACAAATTTTAATTATTTTCTATGAAAAAACTCTTTACGCTGATGCTGTGGCTCATTGGGCTCTCAGCCATGTCGCAACCCATTTCCTTGCCCATTACCTGGGATGATGGAGGGGTTGACTACACGACCGCCTCGTTTGGCGGAAACGTGAATTCCACGCCAACCGTTGTTGATCCAACAGATGCATCGAACAATGTTTTGCGTTTGCAGAAGCCCGTTGGTTCTCAACCCTGGGCTGGTACTACTTTCGGAAAGGCCGGGGTAAATAACGGCGGTTTTCCTGTGCCCATTCCACTGGCCAGCGGCAACTCCAAAATGACTATCCGGGTGAGGACCACCAAACCGGCAGGAACCCAAATGATGGCCAAGGTAGAGGTTTCAACCAATGGAGGGATTTTTGTGGAAAAGCGGGTGAATATGACCAAGCCAGCCGGTGAATGGGAAAACCTGGTTTTCGATTTTTCTACCGGAGATCAGCCCATCAACTATTCCAACAATTATGGAAAAATTTCCTTTTTTCCGGATTTCGGACAGGGGGGAGACAACGCTGCAACCTACTGGGTAGACAATGTGGCTTTTGGTGTGCCACCTGTTATTTCTTCATTTGCTCCGACAAGTGCGTCAACTGGGAGTACGGTTACGATTTCGGGAAATAATTTTACAGGGGCCACTGCCGTAAGTTTCGGAGGTTCTCCTGCAGCAAGTTTCACCGTTGTAAACGACAATACCATCACGGCAGTGGTGGGCGTGGGAGCATCCGGTGCGGTGAAAGTAACCACACCGGTATCTTTTGAAACCCTGAGTGGTTTTACCTACATTCCTCCAGCCACAGCGCCTACGATTACCTCTTTTACACCCACAAGCGGTGCAACTGGAGCGACCATTACCATAACCGGTACAAACTTTACCACGGCTACTGCAGTAAATTTTGGCGGAGATGCTGCTGCCTCGTTCATTGCTGTAAATTCAACCACCATTACTGCCGTAGTTGATGCCGGTTCAAGCGGCTCCGTGGCGGTTACCAATCCCGATGGCTTTGCGACCCTGGCGGGATTCACCTATATTCCATCAGCCCCAACCATTACTTCGTTTACACCAACAAGTTCGGGCGGGTTTGGCGTTGTTACCATCACAGGTACCAACTTTATTGACATCACAGGCGTTACTTTCGGTGGCACAGCCGCCTCGGCTTTCACAGTAGTGAACTCCACTACCATTACCGCCACTGTTGGTTCAGGTGCTTCGGGTTCTGTATCTGTAACCAATTCGGGCGGAACGGGCTCATTGGCAGGCTTTACATTCAGATCTCCCATTTCTCTCCCTATTACTTTCGGAGTGGCAAGTGTAGATTACACCACCACAGATTTTGGTGGCGCTTCCTCAGCTGTAGCTGCAGATCCCTTAAATGGGGCCAATCAGGTCTTAAGAATTTCCAAACTGGGGGGTGCACAAACCTGGGGTGGAACGACCCTTGGTAAAGACTTTGCACCCAAAGTAAACAACGGTGGTTTGACAGCCCCCATTCCTTTCACCAATGAAAGCAAAATTATCACAGCCCGGGTTTATTCTTCTTTGCCTGCAGGCGTTACCATCCGCTGCAAAGTAGAAAACACAGCCAATGGGGGTATTTCTGCTGAAGTAGATGCATTTACTACTGTCCAAAACGGTTGGTCTACTTTGTTCTGGAATCTGACCGGAGTAAACATTGCCAATTCGTATGAGAAAATTTCATTCTTCCCGAATTTTAATGTCGGGGGGGCTTCAGGGCCATTTTATCTGGACGATGTAGCGTATTACCCTGCACCTACGATTTCTTCGTTTTTACCCACCAGTGCTACTACCGGAAATACGGTCACCATTACCGGTACCAATTTTACCGGAGCCACTGCGGTATCTTTTGGAGGTGTACCGGCTTCTTCATTTGTGGTGGTAAACAGTACCACGATAACAGCCGTTGTGGCGCTTGGGGCATCAGGCTCTGTTTCTGTAACCCGAGGGGGTGTAGCCACCCTGGCTGGGTTCACATTCACCGCACCTCCTACCGGAGCAACAGTTACTTCCTTTAACCCAACTTCTGCGGGAGAAACAGGCGTGGTCACCATTAGCGGAACAAATTTCTTAACCGCCACAGCAGTATTTTTCGGGGGCACAGCGGCCGCATCATTTACTATTGTGGACGACAATACCATTACAGCTGTCCTGGGTGCCGGTGCTTCCGGAGCGGTTTCGGTTACCAACCCTTCAGGAATCGGATCCCTTGCAGGATTCAGCTATATTCCCAAAGC
>JBIKMV010000058.1:0-14097 GCA_044359055.1 Catalimonadaceae bacterium | reverse complement strand
GTCGGTTTATGATGGAATGTATGAGGTCTTCCTCATACCGCATGTAGATGCCGGTGGCATGGTTGGAATTGTGGTAAATTTCGTCGTAAGTGGAAGCCGCTGCAGCTGACAGATTTTTATGTGACTGTTTTAGTTCGGCCCACTTTTCCATACCCAGACAAATTCCTCTATAACCGTTTAAAAACCCAAAAGTAGAACCAGTTGTTTACACAACAGGCCTACAGATGAAGTTTTTTTGCAATTAACCCAGAACAGAATTCTTAATCGCCTGTTTTTCTGATGCTTCAGAAAAAACCGAAAACGAATTCAGTACTTCTTCAATCTGAAGTGTGTGCCGGGTGGTATGGCCGGAAACAAAAAGGATAAACTGGTAGGCATCCAGTGTCTCAAGGAAAGGCATTTCGGTAAAATGCGTTCTTAATTCCTCGGTAGTACCCTTCAGCCATTCGATGTTTTCATTTCTTTTCTGCAAAAAAGCGGAAATCAAGGCATCCTTGTCCACTTTTTTCCCTTCTTCATCAGTACGGGGTTGCCCTTGAATTTTGAAAGAACGGTCTTCCATACTCATGTAGCTGAGTTGGTCTTTGCCCTGGGCCTCTTTCATCCGATCCGGATTGGAGGGCTCGGAGAGCATTTTCTCCAGAGTGGGCATGAAAAAATAGAGTTCTGTCTCCAGTAGGTGGCTTGCACATTGGGCGGGAGTCCATTTACCGGGCTCTGCCCGGAAGTACCAATGTTCTTCTGTCAGATCTTTGATTGTCTTCACAAGGGTATCGCGGGTTCTCTCAAGATGGGCCACTGCGAAATCTCTTTCCAATGAAGTAATCTGAAATTGAGCGTTTTGCATAAAAATTTGATTTTACTGGGCAAAAGTCAACTCAATTCCATCTCCATTCTCCGCTAATTTCCAGTTTTTCTTTCAGGTGCGTTTTCTTAAGCCATTTGACAAGTTTTTTTTCTGAAAAGCGCCTGAATGGTAGTTTTTTGACGGTAGAAAACTGTATACCGAGCATAGAATGAATTTTTGCGCTTGTCAGTAAATCCATGGGCCGGATGAGTGAAATATTATCGCAATTGGCATGATAACATTCATAAATGGAGTCGGGCAAATTAGAAATGCCTGATACAGAGGGGATTCCCTGCAGCAAAAAAGGCTGATGATCAGAATGTAGTCCGGGAGCATGGGAAATTTTGCCCGGATAATCGGGAATAACATTTTTCACTTTTTGGTGAAAATCTTGCAAGGCAAATTCCATCCCGGGCCATGAAAACGCATTGAAACCCACCGGATTTCCAACCATATCCAAGTTGATTATCAGGCGGATATCATCCAAAAGGCCGCTGTCTTTCCACTTTTTTACCACCTGCCGCGAACCGAGTAAGCCTTGTTCTTCGCCCATGGTCCATATAAAAATAAGGTTTCTTCTGAACAGTTTACGGTAAGGCTCAAGTGCCCTTACGATATCCAGGAGGGTAAAAGCACCCAGACCATTGTCGGTAGCCCCGGTGGCCAGATCCCAGCTGTCGAGGTGTGCAGTGAAAACAATACTCTCCCTGGTTTTTGCGGTAGCAGGGAGAAAAGCCATCACATTGCGGGCGCTGCCCTGCATTACGGGATTGTTTACATGCATCTCGGCCATAAGCCTCTCTTTTTTCATCCAGTCCCGCAATATTTTTCCGTCGGGACCGGAGATACAGAGAGCGGGTACGGGCACTATTCCTCCTTTCAGAGAGGCTGTTCCGGTAAGCAATTGGTGTTTGCTGCCGGGGTGGACAAAAATCAGGGCTTTGGCTCCGTATCTGAGTGCAAGCGATACCTTTTCGGCTCTGTGCAAATTTACCCTGCCCTGGTTGGCAGAATCCTTCAGACCAAGATTTAGCAAAACACATTTGTCCTGAATATTTTCCCCAAGCCGTTGAAAATCAGATTCCAAACCATCGCCTACATCTACAATGTGCCAAATGCCGTTTACCGAAGAGGTATTGGCCAGAGAAACAGCTTTGAAATCTACATAATTATCGGAGCGGTATGGAACAATTTCCAGGTGGCAGTCATTTCGCTTCCATGCGCTGAAATCGAAGGGCTCAAATACCACAGAATCAATACCAGATGATTTGAGAACCGCTGCAATCTGATCTTCGGCTTTTCTCCCGTTTTCAGATCCTGTGAGTCGGTGCCCTATGAGGCGGGTTGATTTTTCGAGTTCGTTGTAGCCAATGGCATTCCTATCGAGCCAGCGGTTGATTTTGAAAAAAGCCGAATCTGCAACCTGCGCCGTTGCAGAAGTTAGAACCAAAAAGGCGGATACAGCCCAAACGATGGAAATCAGACAATGGGGAACTCTGATAAAGAACATTTGGAGGCTTAAGATTTTTTTTCGGAAAGAAAGCCCAAAGAAAAAGCAAAAACAGAATTGCAAAAGACCCCTGTTGAAAAAAACAGAAAAGTCCTGTCAGGGAATCGAAAAACAGGAAAAAAACATCCTACCTAAAACCGGAAAAAAGGCTTTGAAACCAAGCCGGCAAACATTCAGATTTGCCATTTCGGACAAAAATGGACAAGTTTGCAACTCAAAAAAGTTCTTTTTCTTCATGCGGCGGGTAATCAGAATAAAAGCCATGCAGGGCCTCTATACTTATTTCAATAACAAAGAGGTTAATCTGTTGGATATCAGACAAAAAACATATGACAGTCTGATTGATTACCCGGAATTTTTCAATGCCGCAGTTTCTGAAAAACAGGGTTTTCAAATGCTGCTTCCCCTACTGCTGAATGATGCCTTTGACGGAAAACTTAATCCTGAAGACCTTGCCGAAAATCAGAAGTGGCTGGGCATTTTGGCTCGGAAAGCGGTGGTCGATTGGAAAAATGAATGCAAGGCAGAGATGGACAGAATCCAGAAAAAAGCCACTGCCGACATCCGAAACCAATCCAAAACCGAGGTTTCATTCTGGCAGCTTTTTTATGGAATCATTCAAATGGTTTCGGCTGGCGAGGCCATGAAGCAGGACAAATTTCTGGACAATGCCCCCTCCCCTGCCCATGAACTGAAAATCCTTGAGCATCTCTGGATGAAAACCCTGCACGATGCGCTGATGCCGGAAAAAGGCCCTAAGCCCCAGGCCCTGAAAACTTTTGACCAGGACCTGATGCATCGTTTGTTTCAGTATCTGATCAAGGACTTGCCCGAATATCAGGAATACAAATCCAGGAAAGAAACCAGCGAAAGAGACGAAGAAGACATCTTCAGGGTGTTGTACAGGAAGCTTTTCAAGGCACCCGATTTCAACGAGGCCATGACCGAGACCGACCTCCACTGGAGCGAAAACCGGATATTGCTGGAGGTAGCGTTGAAAACCACTTTTAAAAAACTTTCTTCAGGGGAGGTGCCGGATTTTGAAAACGATGCAGAAAACGAAGATGAGTATATCTCTTTCTTCAATCTGCTTTTTCTCAAAGGCATTGAAAATTTTGAAGAGCACGAAAATCTGCTGCATAAGGTAGTAACCAACTGGGATGCTGACCGGATTGCCGTCCTCGACCGCTGGATTATCCACCTGAGCATCAATGAAATGAAATATTTTCCCCACATTCCCCTGAAGGTAACCATGAATGAATATCTGGAAATTGCCAAAGCATACAGTACCCCGAATTCAGCCGGTTTTATCAATGGCGTGGTGGACAAAATGGCCTCCATCCTGAAAGAACAGGGGGCTTTGAAAAAGTCAGCACGGGGTTTGATGGATAATCAATAAATTGCAGCCCCAATTCGAACAGCTATAAAATGAAAAAATCCGCAGCCTATTTCCTCACCTTCCTGGCCGGCGTGGCCGCAGGAACCGTTGTCGGCGTATTGTATGCACCCGATGAAGGCAAAAACACCCGCGACAAAATCAGTTTTCAACTGGACCGGTACAGAGAAAAATTAATGGAAATGCTTTCCAATTTGAAAAAACAATCTGAACTGCCTGTCTCCGCTGCCAAAACCGAAGGCGAACGCATCATATCAGACACCAAAGCAGAGGCTGAAAAATTGCTCAGTGATGTGGAAGCCCTGATGAGCCAAATCAATCAGGTAAAAGGAAAAAGTGTGTGATTATGTCCCTGAAAATGAATTCTTTATTTCTGAAATTTTGCATTGGCATTTTTCCTTTGATATTCCTCTCAGGTTGTGATCAGGTGCCCAGTGAAAATTCCAGAATCAACAAGGAATCTGCCAACGAAGTGCCTGATGCCGAAAAGCCTGTAATGAAATTCAGGGAAACCACCTTCAACTTCCAAAAAGTAAATGAGGGCGAAGAAGTAACCCACGAATTTGAGTTTACCAACGAGGGTAAAACTGATTTGCTGATCAGCAAGGCAGTTGCTTCCTGCGGATGCACAGTTCCCGAGTGGCCCAAAGAACCCGTACGACCCGGAAAGGGAGGCAGGATAAAAGCCACATTCAATACAGAAGGCAAATCTGGTCAGCAACATAAAACAATTGTAATAACGGCCAATACCAAACCGGAACAAACCAATGTTTTTCTGGAAGGCGAGGTGATTCCTAAAGAAAACAAAACCAAGTAATACATTGAAAAACAATATTTTATTCATTCTTCTGGACGGTCAGGGCGGAAATATGAGCTTTTTACTGACCATGGGCGCCGTATTTCTGGTGATGTATTTTTTTATGATGCGGCCGCAGCAGAAAAAACAGAAAGACCAGAAAAAATTCCTGGAAGAAATGAAGAAAGGCGATGCTGTGGTGACCATCGGAGGTTTGCATGGCAAAATCCACGAACTCGATGACCTTACTCTAATTCTGGAGGTTGACCGTGGCATCCGTATGAAATTCGACCGATCTTCCATTTCTATGGAGGCATCGATGCGGGCGAAGAAGGAAGCAGAAACTGCTGCTTAAATTTTTTTTCGATTCAGACTTTTCCTGAAATATTGGCTTCGGGCCGTGTGGTGTACCGCAGAAGTACCACCATAACTTCTGCATTGGGTCTGTCTGAATAAGAATCAGGCTTGCCAAATCCAAAAATTTGAATTGGTTTGTAACCGGATTGGGCAAAATTACAGCCTTGGAAAATCTGTAAGGATGAGCCGGTCATTTTTTCCCTCTTCTTGAGGCAGTTATCTGTTATTCAGGATTTTATGCGATATCTTTTAAAGGCAATCCAGCATTTTTTTCTTTCGGTTGTGCGAAAAAATAAGCACGACTGGGAAATCATTCTGTACTGCGTGGGAACTGCTGCCCTTTTCTGGTTTCTGAATGCTATGGGCAAAGTTTACCGCTATCCCGTATCTGTGCCTGTACAGTTTCAGTTTGACCAAAAAAAAGTACTGGCAGTAAGCAGTTTGCCCAACAGTCTGGAAGTGATTGCAGAAGGCAGAGGCTGGAATCTGCTCCGACAGATGTGGGCTCCCGACCCCGGTGAGCTCCTGGTAAAAATTGACAATCCACTGGAGAAACGGTACCTCATCCCACAAAAATGGCAGCAATCCATACGAGAAATTATGCCTTCGGTGAAGGTAGAAAGCGTTGTTAGCGACACTATTTTCTGCCGTTTCGACAAACTGGAAACCCGGCAGGTGGGCCTTTATGCCGACCTGAAAGACATCCGCCTCCGGCCCGGCTATCAGATTACCTCTCATGTAGAAATAAGCCCCCGTTTCATAGAGTTTAAGGGGGCTGCCTCCCTCGTGAGAAATCTCCCGCCTATGCTGCCCCTGAAAATAGATGCCCGCAATGTCAGGGATGCATTTGACAAGAATATTCCCCTCGATTTTTCGGAAGAATATCCCAGAAATTCCTTACTGAATTATGAGCAGGAGTTTGTGAATGTCCGCTTTTCGGTACGGCCATCGCTGGAAGAGGAAATGGAAATAATGCTCGAAACCTCCGGAGCCGATGCATATCCCGGCTTATACCTGAAGGAAAGAAAAGTACTGGTAACCTTTCTGGTTTCTGAAGGAGAAAAGAAAAAAATAAAGCCGGAAGATTTTCAGGCGGTTGCCGATTTCAACTCATTCAACCCTGCGGATTCTACCATTGAGGTAGTACTTCGCAAAAGGCCGGAATCGGTTTCGGATGTGCAGCTCAGCATTTCAAAAACCAGGGTATATGGCAGATAACAAACCCTTTCAGGTTGGTCTTACCGGCGGGCTGGGCTGCGGCAAAAGTACTGTGGCCCACATTTTTTCAGTGCTGGGTGTTCCGGTTTACGAATCAGATTTCTGGGCCAGGGCTTTGTATTTTCAACCGGATGTGAAAAAAGAAATCGTTTCCCTGCTTGGAACAGATGCCTATCTGAGTGAAAGCCAAATCAATACATCCTGGATTTCGGAAACGATCTTTTCAAAAGCAGAACTTCGGGAAAAACTGAATGCCATTCTCCATCCTGCCGTTGGCCGGCACTACGAAAAATGGCTTTCGGAGCAGAAGCATCCCTATATTCTGAAAGTTGCTGCTCTCGTTTTTGAAGCCGGTATTCATAAAAACATGGACCTGAACCTGATGGTGAGCAGTCCGGAAGACCTGAAAAAAGCCAGGCTGCTGAAGCGGGATCCCCACCGGGATGAGGTTCAAATAAAGAAAATCATGGCGGCACAATGGAGCGATGAGGCCCGCCGCCAGATGGCCGACGGCGAGATAGTGAACGACGAAAAGCATAGTTTGCTGAAGCAGATATGGGAATGGAACAAAAAGATAATGAACCGGTTATGAAAAAAATCAAGGTCCTGATTCTGGTGCTTTTTTGTGGCTTCGGTGCAGTGGCGCAGGAAGACAAAGCCAGATTACAGTATGCCGACCATGTATATGATGCCAACATACAAACGGTCCTCTTTTACCCCATAGACGGAGACAATGCCAGCCTGCTTGATTTTCCCGTTATCTACATCAGGAAATACAAATCGCTGCGCCTTGATTTTGATGAACTTGGCAATGAATATCACAATTATAATTTCAAAATCATCCACTGCAACCACGACTGGCAACCCTCAATTCTCAATGATTTTGAGTTTCTGGACCAATTCAATGAGTTTTCGGTTGACCAGTATGAAAGTTCTCTCAACACCCGCCACCCCTACATTCACTACAGCCTGTTGGTACCTCAGGTGAAAGTAAGCGGCAATTACATTCTCAAAGTGTACCGCAATCTGGACCAGCAGGATGTAATCATCACCCGGCGCTTTGTAGTGTACGACTCCAATATCGACATCAATTTCGAGCCGAAGTTTGCTTTGGATCCTGCTCTTCGCTACAGCCATCAGCAAATCGATTTCACACTAAACTACAGCCGCTATAACATATTCAATGCAAATGACATGATAAAGGTGGTGCTCCGGCAGAACGGCCGCTGGGACAATGCATTCTACAAGCTGAAACCCATGTTCATAAAAGAAGATGAAAAGATTCTGGACTATCACTTTTACAACAATGAAAATGTATTTGCCGGACTGAATGAATACCGGGGCTTCGACTCGAGGAGTATCCGTTTCGGGGGGCAGAATATGGCCGGAACCCGCTTCGACAACGAAAAGGCAGAGGCTTATGTGATGCCGGATGGCAGCAGAAATGCCCGCACCCTGAGCCAGTGGATTGACCTGAACGGCCGGTTTGTAATAGACAACTTTGAAACCCGCCGCGGCCATGTGGAAGCCGATTATGTAGATACCTATTTCACACTCGAACTTAACTCGCCTCCCGATGGAGATATTTACCTTTTCGGTTTGTTTTCAGACTGGGAAATCAAGCAAGATTTTAAGTTGAAACCGGATGCATCCGGGAAGAAATTTACCGGTCATGTGCGCTGCAAACAGGGTTTTTACAATTACAGCTATGTGGTAGTGAAACCGGGTTTAAGGCCGGACGAAACCCTGCTGGAAGGAAGCTACATGCAAACCGAAAACCGCTACGATGTGCTCGTATATTTCAGACCCATAGGCGCCCGCTACGATCATGTAATCGGCTATAAGGAAATCGATTACAACAAACTAAGATAAAAAGGGACTCCGCAAAAAAGGGGAAAAGGGAATTTTGTGGTAGCGAGAACCGCAACAAAGCCGGAAAAGCAGGGTTGAAGGCTGCTGACAAAAAAATTGAAGTTTTCCTGCTTGGTAAAAACAAGAGAAACAATACCTTTGCAGCCCTTTCCTGCCCAGGTGGTGGAATTGGTAGACACGCAGGTCTCAAAAACCTGTGTCTTCGGACGTGCCGGTTCGACCCCGGCCCTGGGTACATCGAAAAAAACCCTGCTCATTCAGCAGGGTTTTTTGTTTTATTACCATGGGTGATTCAGCCCTTATGCCCTGGAAATCATCTCTTTAAATGTGCTGACCAAGGGTTTCAGATGCCCGGTCCGAATTCGCTTGGCCAATGTCAGGGTGTCCTTTCTGTCCTGAACAAACAGAGCATAATCCGGATTGAAATCATTTTCCCGGGTCCATTCGGAGGCATGGAAATACCGGCTTCCGCCCAGAGAAACCGCCACATGGTGAATTTTTTTCCCGGGCCGGGTGAAATAGAGCAAGTCTCCTGCCTGAAATTCAGGCTTTTCGGGGTTGAAGTCCACAGGATCGCCCACTTCAGCCTGCTGCCAGGCATCGCGGGGAAAAGAATAGCCCATTTGATGAAACATCACCTGAACAAGACCGCTGCAATCCAGGCCCATTATGGTTTTGCCACCCCATACATAGGGAATGCCTGAAAAACACTGCTTAAGCCGGGCAAATACCTCAGGATGAAAGGCTTCCGGATGGTCAATGCTTTTGGGAATTTCTTCCCAAACCCAATTTTTAAAGCCCTGCGGAACAGCAAAAAAATCATTCAAAAAACTGCCCGGCAAACACATCCTGCCCAAAAATTCAAAGACTTTTCCTCCGGCAGGCCAGATTTGAAATGAAAAATCCTGAAATGCCACAAGGGCAACTTCTCTTTCTATCTGCTCAAACTGAGCGGTTCGGGTAAAACCCCGGTAGCCATGCTCAGTTTCTATCAAAATCCAGTCTCCCGATATTTCCCGAATCAGCACCCATTCCCCAAAAATGATTTGAGAAACCAGCTCCGAGGTATGATCGGGCTCTTTTCTGACTTGGGCATAGGAAACCTGGCAGAGCGCAACCATACATCAGCCGACTTTTTCTATTCTGAAGGGCAACGAAATATCATCCAGTTCCAGAATCTGATCGAGTTGTGATCCTTGTGAAAATTCCAGTCCGTTGGCCTGGGTTTCGGTACAGATGTATTCCCGGTTTGCCTCCAAAGCTTTGGTTACCAAATCATGATCGGTTTTTGCGAAGCGAATAACAATACGGTCGAGCACATCGAGGCCCATGTCTTTGCGTTGGTTTTGCACCCGGTTTACCACATCTCGGGCAATGCCTTCCATGCGCAGTTCATCGGTGAGCGAAAGGTCCAGGGCAACAGTGATTTCCTGATCGTTGGCCACCACCCAGCCCGGGATATTTTCGGAGCGGATTTCCAGATCGTCTTCTTTCAAAAACATTTTCTCTCCTTCCAGTTCCACTTCCAGACCGGTTTTTTCGTACTGGAGGATTTGAGCCTGCGAAAGACCGGCCACCAGCTCACCGAATGCTTTCAGCCGGGGTCCGAGGGACTTGCCCAATTTTTTGAAATTGGGTTTGGCCGATTTTTCCACCAGGCCGGAGGTGTCTTCGATGTATTCTAGCGACTTGATGTTTACCTCGCTGAGAATAAGGTCTTCCACCTTCTCCAGATTCTTTTTGAATTCTTTGGACACCACCGGAACCAGCATCCTGCCAAGGGGCTGCCGTACCTTGAGTTTGTGGTTTTTGCGAAGTGCATGGACCAAAGAAGAAGTGCGCTGGGCCAGTTCCATGGCAGCCTCCAGATCTTTGTCTATCAGGCTGGTATCGGGTCTGATCAGGTAGGTAAGGTGTACCGATTCGTATTGCAGCGGACCCTGGTTTGCACCGGCATTCTCCCGCATGCTGTCGGTCAGGGATTTGTAGAGCCACTCGGCGAAAAACGGGGCAATGGGCGACATCAGTTGGCTCACCACCAGCAGGCAATGGTGCAGGGTTTGGTAGGCGGCAATTTTATTTTCCGTCATCTCGCCCCGCCAAAAACGCTTCCTGCCCAGGCGAACATACCAGTTGGAAAGCTGATCGCAGACAAAATCCTGTATGGCCCGGCCGGCCTTGGTGGGCTCATAGTCGGCATAACAGGCATCTACTTCTACAATCAGGCCATTCAGGCGGGACAAAATCCAGCGGTCGGTCTCGGTGAGTTTTTCTCTCGGAAGGGGCTGACTTTCAGATATTTTAAAGCCGTCGATATTGGCATACAGGGCAAAGAAATTGTAGGTATTGGCCAGGGTACCGAAGAATTTATTCCGCACTTCGGTGATGCCATCGGAATTGAACCTGAGGTTGTCCCAGGGATTGGAATTGGTAATCATGTACCAGCGGACAGGGTCAGGGCCAAAGTTGCGGATGGCCTCAAACGGATTGACCACATTGCCCTTGCGCTTCGACATTTTTTCACCATCCTTATCCAGAACCAAACCTGTGGAAACCACATTCTTAAACGCAGGGGAAAGTTTTCCACCGAATTCGGGCTCATCGCTGAGCATGGAAGCAATGGCATGGAGGGTAAAAAACCAGCCCCTCGTTTGGTCCACTCCTTCCGAAATGAAATCAGCAGGAAAACTCTTTTTAAAAACATCCTGATTCTCAAAAGGATAATGCCATTGCGCATAGGGCATGGCACCCGAATCGAACCACACATCGATGAGATCGGACTCTCTTTTCATGGGCTTGCCTGAGGGCGAAACCAGGGTAATGTCGTCCACAAAAGGGCGGTGGAGATCGAAGTTGGGCAAGGCACTCGGATCGGAATCCATGAATCCTGCCCGGATGGCTTTGGCTATTTCTTCCTTCAGACCGGCTACGGAGCCGATACAAATTTCTTCTTTTCCGTCTTCTGTTCTCCAGATGGGCAGGGGTGTTCCCCAATAGCGGCTGCGGCTCAGATTCCAGTCCACCAGATTCTCGAGCCAGTTTCCAAAACGGCCGGTTCCCGTACTCTCCGGTTTCCAATTGATTTGCTTGTTGAGGGCAATCATTTTGTCCTTTACCGCAGTGGTTTTGATGAACCAGCTATCCAGGGGATAATACAAAACGGGCTTATCGGTGCGCCAGCAATGCGGATAAGGGTGGTCGAATTTCTGGACATTGAAGGCCCTGTTTTCGGTTTTCAGCTTTATACCAATCCGCTCATCTACAGAAAGATACTTATCTCTTCCCTGCTTCTGCTTCCAGATTTCTTTTTCGGCCTCATCCAGATACTGCTCTTTCACAGGCTCACCTGCAAAGTCGGTCACCTCCTTCACAAAGCGTCCCTGCCTGTCTACCAGAGGCATGGGCTTGCCATCCTCTCCCCTGACCATAATGGGCGGTATGCCATTTTGCATAGCCACCCGGAAATCGTCGGCACCAAAAGTGGGGGCGGTATGCACCACGCCTGTTCCGTCCTCGGTGGTTACAAAGTCACCCGAAATCACCCTGAACGCCGGAGAATCCGGATGAACATAGGGCATGAGCTGCTCATATTCAATGCCTTCCAGTTGGGAGCCCCTGCAATCGAGCAGAACCTTCCATGGCAAAACTTTATCTCCCTGCCTGAATTCCATGGGCTGCTCCCTGCCTGCTTCTGAAAAGTAGGCCGCAGTACGGTCTTTGGCGCAAACCACTGCCACCGGTAGAAAAGTGTAGGGATTGAAGGTTTGAATAAGCTGATAATCAATGTTTTTTCCAACGGTCAGCGCTGCGTTGGAGGGAAGGGTCCAGGGTGTTGTGGTCCATGCGAGGATGAATACCTCCGAACTGGTCCCTGCGAACAGGAAGGCAGATTTGTCATTCTTCCTTACCCTGAACTGGGCTACAATGGAGGTGTCCTTTACCTCCCGGTAGGTACCCGGCTGATTTAATTCATGCGAACTCAGACCGGTTCCGGCTGCCGGCGAGTAGGGCTGTATCGTGTAGCCCTTGTACAACAAACCCTTGTCGTACAGCTTTTTAAGCAAATACCACAGCGATTCAATGTATTCATTTTTATAGGTGATATAGGGATTGTGGAGGTCCACCCAATAGCCCATCATTTCGGTGAGTTCGTTCCACTGGCCTGTAAATTTCATTACGGCCTCCCGGCATCTCTGATTGTATTCTTCTACCGAAATCTTCCTTCCGATATCGTCTTTGGTAATGCCCAGTTCTTTTTCTACCTGAAGTTCGATGGGCAATCCATGTGTATCCCAACCACCCTTGCGGCTAACCTGCTTCCCCTTCAGTGTCTGATAACGGCAAAAAATATCTTTTATGGCCCTTGCCATAACATGATGAATACCCGGAGTGCCATTGGCCGAGGGTGGGCCTTCGTAAAAGGTAAAAGTTTCTTTCCCCTCCCGGGAAGAAACAGAGGCTTCAAAAATCTCATTTTCCTTCCAATATTTCAGGATTTCGGATGATATCCTGTAAAAGTCGGGTTGGGTAAGCTGAGGATACTGACTCATATGGTTTTACAGGGTAACCCTGTTTTTTTTCAAAAAGAGCGCAAAAATATAGAAAAGGGAGGAAGAATTTCGGGATTAGTCAAAAGCCGGATACCTGTCAGGATATCCGGGATGATATTTTCCAAAAAAATCAGGCGCAAGAGAAGAAAACCCATCAGGGAGGTTATGCAGATAACTTTACTTACTGCTTCCGGACCGGTTTTTATCTTCAAGGTATTGGCGGGCCTGCTCCACATTCCAGCGAATTTCAGAAGGAATTTCTTCCAACGGATAGCGGGCGGCGGTTTCCAGAATTGAAGAGGCATTTCCTCTTGCCCAGGGAAGAAGCAGGTAACCCGGTCCGCCTTTGATTTCAGTCAGATCGCTGCGCCTGTAAATCAGCGAAGAATAAATTAAAAAAACATTGAAAATCAATAGAATATGCAAAGCAGGAAATACTGCTGCCCATCCCTTTTCCGGAAACTTCAGTGAGCATACACAGCCAAGAAACAAAGAAAAAAACAGCATCACAGGCAACAAAAACACATGGATTCCCGGACTGGCATAGGCCCAGGCAAAAGCAAGGACTGTCAGCATCACCGGAATTTGTGCCAGTATAAAGGCATCCTTTTTCCATTCCCTTACTACCTGAGCAACTTCTTTTCTGCAGAGGAAAATCAAAAGCCAGGCAAGCGGCATAGAAAAAACAAGCAGCCCCGGAATCAGCAAAATGCCCATGGCCAGTCTGGATAAGGAAATCCGGGTCATTTCGTCTCCGATGGCATCGAAAAAAACCTGTTCCAGGGTGTTGGCATTCAGCATGAAAACAGAAAAAAACACCACGGCAACCGGAATGACATAAAGAAAAAATGCTGCCCATGGCATAGGCTTGCGTTGCAGGATCACATAAAGAAAAGCAGGGAAAAACAACAAAAGATGGATATGTACCAGGAGTCCTGTGGCATGACAAAACACCAAAGCATAAAAAAATCGACTTTGACCCGTCCTGAGAAAAAGAAGAAAAAACCAGAAGCATCCCGCCCAAAAAGCCAGTTCCATCGTGTATACCTCGATGATGCAGGCATGCCGCCAGAAGGTAAAAGCGCAAGCCAGAATGTGAAGAGCAAACAACCCGGCCATTTCGTTTTTCAGACTTTTGCCCAGTAAATACGATAGCAAAAGAACCAGAAGGGCCCAGAAAACTGAGACCAAAGCCATGATTTTCTGAGCCTCAAACCAAGGCAGAATCTCGATCAAAGACCTGCAAAACAGGAGATAAAGAAAATGGCTATTGGCATTTGTGCCCGGGTCAAAGCCCTTTTCGGCAGCCTGCAGATAGCCGAGGCTGTCGCCCCAGGTAACATCCGGATGCATACCGGTGCAGTAGGCCATACCCCAGAAGACAAGGGAAAAAAGAGCAGCTTTGGGAACAGAAAAGGCTGGCAACCGATAGAAATTAAGGGTGCTGTTGAAATTGAAATCGGAAATCCCGATTTTGTGCTTTTACTTTGTAAGGCAGCAAAAATGACAGGAAAAATACAGGCTTTCCAAAAAAAACTCCCGAAGCTTCTG